>CAMLDJ010000055.1 GCA_946478755.1 uncultured Pedobacter sp.
CCCCCAAGGCGCTTCTGGTCAATTACAATTGCAGTAGCAAGATTTTCTATCCCATCCGCGTCAGGCTGGCTATAGCGTGGTAGCCGGTTGCGGACAAAGGTCGAAAAGGTTTCGTTCAATTGCCGCTGTGCCTCGGCGCCAATGGTTTCGAATACAATAGAAGACTTGCCCGAGCCCGACACCCCGGTAAAGACCGTAATTTTACGCTTAGGGATGCGAAGCGAAATATTTTTCAGGTTATTTTCACGGGCACCCCTTATTTCTATGTATTCTTGCTTCATCTTATTCAGGTTAATGAATGGAATAATTACTTACCCGCCAAGTTGAACATAATTACGCTTCGGTCTACCGTTCAATAAGGAGCGATTACCTTTCGAAAAGGAATTATTTCCTGACTATCGCATTTTTTTATATTTTTTTGCTAAATTCGTTAGTTCAAAATATCAATGTCATTTATCCTATAACGCTATGGTCGACAACGAATTGAATTTACTCCTATGCACCGAATTGTCCGAAATACATCAGGCAGAATACACTGACTATTTGGGTAATACCGGGTATATGAGTTACAATGAAGTGAAGATCAACGGCGCCGACATCTTCTCGGGCAGCAGCAAGCTGGATCAGGAAATTACGATAAGGGAACAGCATGAAACCCCTACCCTGAACATGTACTTTTCCATACAGGGCGTCAGCTCCGCCTGGGAAGCAAACAGTAACGAAAAATACATTCTTAAAGATAACCAGCATACCCTTGCTTTTGCGCCCGCGTTCGATGGATATTATGCCTTAAGTAGCCCGGAAGTACGCAACTTCGGCATCTCTTTGTATGAACCTTTTTTCAACAGACTGTATGCTACAGAGCTGGAATGTTTGAAGCGGTTCTGGGATAAAGTTGCTGCCGGAAAATCTACCGATCTGTCGGGCTGCGCCTTACCCATTACACCTAAACAGCAAGCTGTGATCAACGATATGCACCAATGTGTGTATACCGGGAATATGAAACAACTGTATTATGAATCCAAGATCACCGAACTGTTCTTATTGCAGGCAGAACAGGCAGAAGCCTTAAATGGTGTAAAATCCGTTAAAATAGAAAGTCATCACGTAGATAAGCTGTATGCTGCAAGACAGTACATCCAGCAAAGGATGTTTGATCCGCTAACGTTAAACGGCATAGCCAGGGAGGCTGGAATCAACGAATTCATGCTGAAAAAGGGCTTTAAAGAACTATTTGGCATGACGGTTTTTGGCTACCTGAACGAGCTCAAAATGAACTATGCCAGGCAGATGTTACTGGAATCGGCATGCACCATATACGAAGTGGCTTATACCATGGGTTACAATGAGCCATATAACTTCTCTAAAGCTTTCCGTAAACATTTCGGCTACCTTCCGGGCGAACTCAGAAAATAAAGCTAAAACACATCTTACAGCTATTTAATTTCAACCGAGATCATATTGCTGTTCCGGGAACCCGAAAATGGTTCCGTTCTTATAGAGAAGACCAGCTTATATTTCCCGGGATCTGAAGGCGCCTGTACCCTGCCTTTTATCACAACCGACTCACCGGCATCGATAACTACATTTGCTATCCCTGCCGCAACTTCCTTAAATGTTCCGGGGTCCTGTCCGCGTTTAAAGCCGTACT
The DNA here is from genome assembly GCA_946478755.1 of uncultured Pedobacter sp. Next base: position 1,652 of record CAMLDJ010000055.1, read on the forward strand.
CGAGATAGCACTTCCATTTTTCGCCGGCATTGCCTAAGGAAACTGCATCCTGATAAGGATTTCGGATCCTTAATTCCATTTCCCTGATCTCCCCAGCCTTCCAGTCGGCCGGCACAGTCACCGGATTAACCGTTACCTTTTGATACATCCTTACCTGATCCAGCCATACCCCATAATATAAGCCCTTTGTGGTCGGTATCGTATCCGTTCCTGCCTGCCCCGCAATAACCTCCCGGGTCACAAAATAGACCCTTTTGTTTCTGAGGCTATCTTCCAGTGGCCAGATGTCATACTGATTCTTCCTGTAGTATCTTGAATCGTAGCCAAAGCCTTTGGTACTATGCGTATAGTAATTATACCTGGAAGGAACCTGGAAGCTGTCTGTAAAAATAACAGGAGCATCGCCTGCTTTTTTATGAATCTCCTTCGCCCAGGCCGCATTTCCGAAATAATAATCTACAATTTTTATTTTCCGCAACGCATCAATGGGAAAGATCAGAACCAGTCTCACCAGCAGGATCAGGAAAATATTCGCCATCGCCAGCTTTTCAAACCATTTAGGTACCGGGTACCTGGCAATAGCTATATAAGCCAGGATAAACAGGCAGATCATCGCCGGTAGGGTCCAGTGCGCTTCCACTCTACCCTTAAGGGTGCTGATGAAAAAGAAAATAAATATCCCTAGACAGTTAAATTTAACTGCTTTAATAAACGGATCGACCGCTTTTGCCCTTACTGCGGATTTATAGAGATACCAGCCGACCAGCGGTCCGGCCAGGGCCAGCTGTGCAATTAAATATTCGGTGGTAAAGCTAAACTTGTAAAAAGCAGCCGAACGGTCGATCACATGATAGTAAAATGAAGGATAGTTATTTTGTACCTGCCACCAGATGTGCGGAATGAAAGCAGCAACAGAAAGCAGCACAATGCACCAGAAAGTCGGCCGTCTTAGTAGCCTGAAATTAGAAAGTATGGTAAAGAACAACACCAGGATCCCATGGTATTTGCTGTATAGCAGACCTGCGATGACCAGTGCCAGCAAAAATGCCCACTTCAGCTTACCAGCTTCTACATACCGCTGATAAACATACAGGAACAAAACCGTAAAAAAGAACAGCGGTGCATCGGGTGTCGTGATAAACCCATACACATGGAACAATACCACAGATCCAAAAAGCAATATAAACAGTTTTATATTTTGAGCATACCTGTTTACGATCTTCCATAGCAGGTAGACAGACAAAGTGCTGGTGATCACAGTGAACAGCCTTAAACCCAATGTGGAAGGAAACAGGGTATCCCCCATCCTGATAAATAAGGCAACCATCGGAGGATGATCAAAATAACCCCAATCCAGAAACCTGGAATACATCCAGTAATAAGCTTCATCTGCATGTACCTCTACAAAAGTTGCCTGGATGATGTTCATGACCGTCCATATCCCTAAAAAAACAAACAGGACTTGCTCGGATCTTCTTTTTGTTTCCAGCATCAATAACAGGTTTAGTTAGTAAATGTATACAGGTAGTTGGCAAAAAAATTCCATAAGGAGACTATCACAATTGCACAGCCCTTAGCTACATAGAAATTCCATTTCAGCTTATCGTTTAAAATATAGATCAGCATATTACTTAAGGCGAGACCGACCAGGCAGATCATAAAATATTTTCCGAATTGAGTCATGGTCGCAGCATCATGACTGTCGAAAGTCCAGAAACGGTTTAACCTGTAATTGGTAGCCGTAGCTATGGTAAAACCCAGTGAACTGGAAACATATTTATGGATCTTAAATTTCTCCTTGCAGATGTAGGTGATGCTGAAGTCAACAATTAACCCCGCAAAGCCCACCACACCAAATTTTAAAAGCTTAACAAAGAAAGAGTAGTTAAATTCAATGGTTGCGATGGGGATCATATTTAAACTTTCAGCAAAAATAATATAATAATCAAAGAAATCGTTTCCTTTCATTATTTTTACTGCTAAAACAATCACTTGCTTAATTTCTACACATACCAGATCCCTAAACAGTACGCCCGGGCTTTTAAAGAAGCTTATAGCATTATCAATATGAGACAGGTACGCTTGTTAAGCGGAATTCACCTGTTTGCATCGATAAGCATCAGACTGCTATCGCTTCTAAATAATAGGGGTTTTTCGGCTATGGACAATTATTCAGAGTACAATTACAACAACTTGCTGGGCATAGCAGGATCTTTCTGCTTTATGGTATTAAGTAATTATCTCTTGCAAAAAGACAAAGGGACGATTGCAGGCCTAAGCCTGCTTACTGTTGCTTTTTGCTGTTTTGTACTCACTACCACCTTCATTGCCAGTTATATCTTTTCCCTGCATAATCCTAAAAACACACTGGCTATCTTTTTGATCGGAATTATATTCGTATCCTTATTTTTTGCACTTGAAGCAAAACAGATCCTTGTCATCTCCTTATATGTATTCTTTCTTTTCCTAATTTCTGTCATTTTGCCAGGGCTGAGCCTTACCGATAAGGTAGCCAACTCGATGGCTGCGTTTATCATGGTTGTGGCACTGTATTCATTTTCGAGGTATAGCTATTACTTTAAATCTGAACATTTCAATAAGTTGAAGCAGCTGGAAGAAAGAAATCTCGAGATCCAGTTATTGAATCATCAAAAAAGTGAGATCCTGGGCTTTGTTGCGCATGACCTCAGGAACCCGCTCCATAATATCGAAGCGCTGACCAGGATCGTTCTTGAAGAAAACAATGGGGAACAGCACACAGAAATGCAGCTGATTTTAAGCTCTACCCGTCAGGCCAAGAGTATCATTGATGATCTTCTGGAAATTGCCCAGCACAATAAAGCCCCTTTTCAGCTGCAGACGACCAATATGATCGCATTCATCAACAACATTTGCAGCAATTGGGAAAAGAACCTGAAAAATGAACGCAGAGTCATTTTTAATAGTGATGAAGAGCAGCTTACGGCTGCCATAGATGTCTCTAAGCTCACCCGTGCAATAGATAACCTGATCGGAAATGGTCTGAAATTTTCGAAATCAGAAATGCCCGTCAATATTGAGGTGTCGAAAACAAATAGCGGTTGTACGATCAGGATTACAGATTTCGGGATCGGGATACCCCCTGATTTACATGAATTGCTTTTTGATCAGTTTTCAAAAGCGGGTCGACCGGGTCTTAAAGGAGAAAAGTCGATCGGCCTAGGGCTCCACATTTCCAAGCAGATTGTAGAACAACATGGCGGTTCGTTAACGGTAAACAGCAGGGAAAATGAAGGAACCACCTTTGAAATCGTACTACCTGTAATTGCAGCTTAGTTCAGGTGATATTTATCATTGCTTATCTTAACTACATTAGAAGTAAAAACAATGCCGACAATCAAAACACCAATTAAAATGGCCAGCGCAACCTGGAAAGTGGAGTAAAGTTTGTTGCCCGATACCATGAAAGCAGAATCCTTGATCAGCTCTTCCCCAATTTGCCGCTGGATCATCATCAGGTCAGCTAATTTCTGTATGGTCATCGCTGATGAGGCCCTTCCTTCGTTGATATAGAGTTCCCTGGCTTCTGCAATCCCATGGCTTAATGCAAGGGCTAAAATCCGGTCCTCCACCCGAACTGTGCCGGCAAGACTTCTTTTGAGCGCATTTAACTGACTTTTTTCCTGCTTTACCAGGAATGTCCTGCCGTACGTATTGATCAAAGAATCTATGGAAACATTCAACCTGTTGAACTGCTGTCTCAGTTCGGCAGGATTAAAAGACTGCTCCGGACCATATAAGACCATTTCAAGCCTGGATTTTTTCTGGTAGGCATGCGCTGCAACAAAAAACAGATCAGTAGCTGGAATCAGCCGGTCGTTGTACATAGATACAAATGACTCATTCATATTTTTTACACTCTTATCTTCTAAAAAACGGATCAATAAAGTACAGGCCATGATGCAGAACAGCAGTCCTGCAATCTTCATCTTTTGTTTAACAGAGTACGCAAATCTCATAAGTAATTCCTTTGTGTTTAAAATTGTTCATCAGCCGGAGCTGAAAACAGATTAGATGCAAAATTTACTAAAAATAATTCGCTTTTTGCTCTGGTGACCCCGGTATATAGCCACCTTAAAAAATCCATGTCCACCATTTCATCTGTTAAATAACCCTGGTCGACAAAAACAGCGTCCCATTGCCCCCCCTGTGCTTTATGGCAGGTTACCGCGTAAGCGAACTTAATCTGCAGTGCATTATAATAGGGATCTTCCTTAATGGCATTGAACCTGTCCCGCTTGTTTTTAATGTGCTCATAATCGAGGTTCAGCTCTTCAAAAAGCCGATTGCTTTGCTCATAGGATAGATTTGGTGCCTCGACGGTCAGCGTATCCAGCATGACCTTACAGGTTATTGGGCCAAGATCTGAAAAATCCATAAACTCCAGCGAGACCTCCGCAAAGCGAAAACCATAGCGTTCTTCACTGCGCCTTACCCGAACCACCTTAGCCATATCGCCATTGGCAATAAAGGCAGCGGATTCATTTTCCGGCAGCCAGAAATAATTGTTCCGGACCACCATGATCTGATCTCCGCCGGTTAGCTCTTCTTCACGGTAAAGCAGCCGGGCCCTGATCTGCTGGTTATACACATTGGCCGATTTATTAGACCTGCAAATCACCAGCGAGTTTTCTATACCAAATTTGCCGTAAGCATATTCCAGTCCCTCCACAAGCTTGAGGCCCGTCATCCTGAAAATGTCCTTATAGTTTTTAGTCATGAACTTAGGCAAAACTACCTTTCCCTCCTTTTCTGCTTCCAGTGTATTGATCAGCTTGCGCAGCATGGTGGCATTGGCCAGGATGCCTGATTTCTTTTCCTGCCTAACCACTTCACGAAGCTCTACCGCTCTAACCTGCATACCAAAGTTTGTCGCCATATAGGCGGCATTTAAAGCCGGACTGTCGATGCTCCCTACGGGGGGCAGCTGTGCGGTATCTCCGACAAACACCGCTGCACAGTTTTTGCCATTGTACACAAATTCCATCAGGTCCTTTAAAAAAGAGGAACCCGTGTGGCTGATCCATTCGTCGGCAATCATCGAGGCCTCATCTATAATAAACAAAGTATGCTCTGCAAGATTAGGGGCAAGCTGAAACGACAACTCCGTTGAAACTGCAGATCGCTTTCTGTATATTTTTTTATGAATGGTAAGTGCCTTTTTACCTGTGTAATTGCTCATCACCTTCGCTGCTCTTCCTGTTGGAGCCAGCAATACCGCCCTGACTTTAAATTTTGGCAAAGCCTTTACCAGGGCACCTACAGAGGTAGTTTTACCTGTACCCGCATATCCCCTCAATATAAAGCACTGGTTATCCAGCTGCTGAGCTAAAAAGTAGGCCATTTCTCTGCAAAACTCAAGCTGTTCTGCAGTAGGACTGAACTCATAAGAAGCTTCTATAATTGCTGCTTTATCCATTTAACAAATATGCGATGGTGATCTTATAGAAAAAAGGATTAATTTTGCTAATATGGATAATAAAAACAGCATACTACTGGTTGATCCGGAATTTGACCTGGATACGGCTGCAGACTGTGATCTGTTATTAAAAATAACACCAGACAGCTTATCGTATGCCATCATCGATAAGCGCAGCAGGCAATTGAAAGTGGTGTACGACGAACAGGAATGCGACAACGTACCGGCAACATTGGCCCACAGACTAAAAAACGATGTTTATTTAACCCTGACCTTCAAAGACATTAAAGCAGCAGTTTATACAGAAAATTCAATCAGCATCCCAGATGAGCTGTTTGATGCTGAACAACTTCATCAATATGCTAAATTCTTTACGGAAGAGCAGTCGGACAACCTATACACCAGACCCTTCAGTACATTTGGCTTTACTTCCATCTTTACCTTGCGTAAATTTACCGAACAAAGCCTGGTAGCCTCGCTCAACAATTGCAAGTTGTATGCACAAAATGCACCGGTGCTTGCATTGGCCGCGCAGCCAGACAAAGCGGTTCTGCTGCTCGATTTTACAGCGGCTTCTTTCAATGCCCTGTATACAGAAGGGGAAAAGCTCATCTGGCAGAACTATTACCAGGTTGAAAATACTGAAGAATTTAACTACTACCTTTTGCTGATCATTAACCAGCTCAACATCAATACTGCCGCTACTGAAGTTCAGCTGAGTGGAATTATACATGCCGGAGATGAACGCTACCAATGCATCGGGAAATATTTTGGTGCCATCGTCTTCAACCTGCCCCCATCCATGGAAATAGATCAAAAAATTTTAGACGATATGCCGGCGCATTATTACAGCAGCCTGCTAGCCCTTGATCTATGCGAATAATAGGAGGAAAATTAAAAGGTATCCGCTTTAACGCCCCGGAAAGTTTACCTGTAAGGCCTACCACAGATATGGCCAAAGAAGCGCTTTTCAATATTCTGTACAATACCTATGATTTTGAGGAATGTAAGGTTCTTGACCTGTTCTGCGGAACCGGAAACATCAGCTTTGAATTCGCTTCAAGGGGAATCAAGCAGGTAACCGCGGTAGATAAGCATTCCGGATGCGTCTATTGGGTAAAGTCTGTGGTCAGCAAATACGAACTCACAGCAATTGAGGTACAGAAGGCCGATGTTTTTAAGTTCCTGGAAAGTCACCAGCATGCTTATCAGATCATTTTCGCAGACCCGCCGTATGACCTTCCAACAATTCCTTTGATACCAGAGCTCGTCATGAAAAATAATTTACTGACCGATAATGGTTTATTAATTGTTGAACACCCATCTTTGTTAAAAATGAAAGATCTGCCCGGCTATAAAGAAACCAGACGTTACGGAAACTCTTCTTTCAGTTTTTTTGAAAAAAATTAATAATTATGAAGATCGCACTCTTTCCGGGCTCCTTTGACCCCATCACCATTGCCCATGTAGATATCCTGAAACGTGCCCTGCCTTTGTTTGACAAGATCGTAGTCGGGATAGGATTAAACAGTTCCAAACAGAACTTTTTATCAGCAGAGAAACGTGAAGAAATTGTAAAAACGGTATTTGGCGATACGCCGGGTGTTGCGGTGGAGCTATATGAAGGCCTTACGGTCGACTTTTGCAGAAAGATCAATGCAACCTATATGGTTAGGGGCATCCGCTCTGTTGGAGATTTTGAGTACGAAAGATCCATCGCCCAGATCAACCAGATGATGATGCCTGAAATGGAAACCATTTTTATTTTAAGCAGACCCGAATATTCAGCGATCAGCTCCACCATTGTCCGCGATATTCTGCGCAATAATGGCGACGTAAGCAAGTTTTTGCCAGAACAAGCCATCTCCCATTTATAAAACGCGTTCCGCGCGCAGACCACCAGCCTGCAGAACATCCATGATGGATGGGTAGGTATTGGCAATGACAGGCCCGAGTTGGGTGCCATTCAGCCAGCAGGCTTTGGTTATCCCTTCCTCTTTTTGAGGAACAAGCTTAGGTTCTCCCTTAACCGTCATGCTGTACCAGTTGGTTTTCTTTAATACGATATCAGTACCTAAAGTATATACATGATAGGTTTTGCATAACTTCTCTTTATTGTCGCTGATCTTTACTCCACATTCTTCCTCCACTTCCCGTAAGGCTGCCTCTTTCATTTTCTCGCCTTTTTCTACCTTGCCTTTAGGAAGGTCCCATTTCTTATTTCTGAAGATAAACAGATAATTATCTTTGGCACTGGCTACCAGTCCACCCGCAGCTTTAATGATCAAACAGCTTTTTTTAATGCTTTTAAACACGGCTTTAGGGTTTTGATCCAGCAGCAGGTAAGATTTACCAGAAAGTCCCGAAATCTGCTTATAAAACGAAGGAAAGTCGAAGTCCGCTGCAGTCAGCCGCGATACCTCCACATCAAGCTCCGAAGCATCGTCCGTTATATACAAAGTATTATTGTTAATATAGATCCTGTAAGTTTTCATAAGAAATGCTGATGGGTTAAAGGTTATCCATAGCTGCTTTGATACCTATCCCACAGATGAAAACCAAGCCCTAAAAGTACAGAATTACCGTAAAAAAACAACTCCGCCAGCTGCATTTTTTAATTAAATACTTAAGCTTGCAGATATTCCTGCATCATTTTTATTCCCTTCAGCTCACGCAATCTGAAGAGTGCTTTCTGCTTTGCCCGGCGTATGGTTTCCGAGCTCAGCCCAAGTACATCACTGATATCATCATTTTGCAGGGGTCTGTTTCCGCCCATTCCGTAGGCAAGACAAAGGATACGTTGCTCGCGTGGTGTGAGCGTCTTCATCATCAGCCCGATATTGATCCTGAGTGCTTCCTGTTCCAAAGCTTCATCAGGCAGCCGGCACATCGGGTCATCCATTGTACTCATTACCGGCATTCCTTCTGAATCTTCAACCGGTACATCCAGCGAGAAGGTACTGCTTGAGTTTGACAGATAATCAAGCGCCAGTTCATAAGGGACATCCATAAATTTTGCCAGTTCCCACAAGGTGGGACGCCGATGTAAACGTTGTTCCAGCAAATCCTCTGACCTCAGTAAATCTATGACCCCTTTTACCTGATTCATTGGCAGTCGTATCATTCTTTTATTCAGCCCCATGCTATGTAAGATCGCCTGCCTGATCCACCAAACGGCATAAGAGATAAATTTGAAACCCTTGCTTTCGTCAAAGCGTTCTGCCGCTTTAACCAGGCCAATATTCCCTTCTGAGATCAGATCAGCCAAAGGCATATCCGGCAATTCATATTTTTTAGCAACGGAAACCACAAAACGTAAGTTACAATTAACCAGCTTTTGAAGTGCAGCCTGGTCTCCCAAACGCACCTTTTTCGCAAGTGCGGTCTCTTCTTCCACATTTAACAAAGGGTATCTGGAAATGTCCTGCAGGTAACGATCAAGGGAATCCGCATTGCGATTGGTTATGGATTTTTCTAGCTTAATCTCTTTCATAATAGGTCTGTATCTTCAGACGCTAAAGTTCCGCAGACAGATCTGAAAAGCCTAACACTGTAAAGATTATGGTTAGTTCCACTAAAAAAGAATGTAAAAACAAAATAAAATTTTATATCCATACAGATAACACCCGCTCAACCAAATTTCATAACGAAATCAGCAGCAAGAAGGGAAGACAATCGCGTGCCTGGCAGTCCATAAATTCTTTATAACGCTGAGTATCAACCAACCGCAAAAAACGACTTTTACTGCAAAGTTTAATTCACGATATTTGCCTCCATAGGTAATAATTAGTTTAACGAGCTTTTCTGGATTTTATGCCTTCGCTATGCACACCTATTTGGGTGCCTCGCCTGGCGCAAATGTAAAGAATTGCGTAATTTTGGAGCATGTATAATAAAAGTGATATTGAATTAAAGGTAGCTGAATTTTTATTACAGATAAAGGCAATAAAGTTACAACCTAACAATCCCTTTACATGGGCTTCCGGTTGGAAATCTCCTATTTATTGTGACAACAGGATCACCCTCTCCCACCCTTCAGTGAGAACTTACATCAGGCAAAAATTGTCTCAACTGATACAGGAAGAGTTTGGATCTGTAGACCTGATTGCCGGAGTAGCAACTGCGGGTATTCCTCAGGGTGCATTGGTAGCACAGGAACTTGGATTGCCGTTTGCTTATGTGAGATCGAAAGCAAAGGAGCATGGAACAGGCAGCCTAATAGAAGGCGAAATCATTGAGGGGCAGCGTGTAGTCGTGATAGAAGATCTGATCTCGACAGGAAAAAGCAGCTTACAGGCTGTTGATGCTTTGAGAAACGCAGGATTATCTGTTGCGGGATTGGTAGCCATATTTACCTATGGCTTTGATCAGGCAGATGAGAATTTTGCAGCAGCGAAATGCCGTTATGCAACACTGTCTAACTACAATACTTTGATAAAATATGCTGCAGAGCATAGTTTTATTGCCCAAAAAGATGTAGATCTTTTAACAAAATGGCGCGCAAATCCAGCCGGCTGGGCTAACGAATTAGAAAAACTAAGCTAATCATAATGACAGTTATTGAAAGTACTACTGAAGTAAATTTTCCGGTAGAAAAAGTATATGCGTTTTTGGCTGATATGAATAATCATCAGCAATTGATGCCAGAAAATATCTATAACTGGTCTTCCACTGAAGATGAAGCTAGCTTTACCATTCAAAACATGGCAAAGCTGGCCATAAGAATATCAAATCGTATAGAAAACCAGGAGCTTACTGCTGTGCCGACAGAAAAGGCTCCTTTTGATGTTGAATTGAAATGGACATTGCAGGCTAATGGCAAAGGCGGTACCATTGCTTCACATATTATTTCGGCAGATCTGAACATGATGATGAAAATGCTTGCCACCGCACCGCTGCAAAAACTGGCAGATCATCAAACTTCGCGGTTAGCAGAAGTATTAAGATAACCAACCGCCACCTTATCGGTGGCGGTTTTATTCCTATGCATCCTTTAAGCGATTCGGCTGTTATGCTTGCATCCAAAGCCAGGATCTTAACCTCCCTTGAACCGAGCTATTTACAGGTTTCATGTCCGTAATTCTTTCAGTGGACGGAGCATCGTAGCGAAGCAACACAGATTTGATGAATACTGTTTGCACAGTTTAGGTACAAACAACAGCATAATTACATGAAAAATCCAGGGAAAGTACTGAATAAATCTACCCTTGGAATACTATTGAAATACCCTTGCATTACCCTAACGGTATTCCAAGGGTATCCCAACGGTATCTGAAGGGTATTTCAATCCTGTTGTTTTCATGTACTTTCCCTGTAATTTAACAGGACTTTGGACAGACCTTGGTCGCTGAGGGATTTTGAACCTAAGCGAAATTTTACCAGAAAGAGACATTATTTCATGTAAGTTGGTTATTTATCGGTAAATTGGTCATCTTCAAGGAAAGAATGCAGACAGAATTTCCGTTTTTGTTTTAAAAAACAAGGCGGCATATACTTTGTTAAACAATCGGTATGAACTTCAACAACTTTACGATAAAAGCACAGGAAGCGATTCAACAGGCTTCTGAGATAGCACAAGGCAATCAGCAACAAGCTATTGAAACGGCACACATTTTAAAAGGTCTGCTTACTGTTGATGAAAATGTAGTTTCTTACGTTTTAAAGAAGCTGAACGTAAATTTAAATGTTTTAAATCAGCAACTGGATGCACAGATAGAGAAATTCCCTAAGGTTACAGGCAGTAGTCCCTATTTGACTTCGGGAAGTAACACCGCTTTGCAGAAAGCCCAATCCTATCTGAAAGAATTCAAGGATGAGTTTGTTTCTGTTGAACATGTATTGCTGGGCCTGCTTTCTGTAAACGACAATACGGCTAAATTTCTAAAAGACCAGGGCGTAACGGAGAAAGACCTCAAAAAAGCAATTACTGCCTTGCGGGGCGACCAGCATGTAACCGGACAAAATGCGGAGGCCACTTATAACGCCTTGAATAAATATGCACGTAACTTAAATGAATATGCCGAATCCGGCAAACTGGATCCGGTTATTGGCCGTGACGAAGAAATCAGGAGGGTAATCCAGATCTTATCGAGAAGAACAAAAAACAATCCGATCCTGATCGGTGAGCCCGGAGTTGGTAAAACTGCTATTGCGGAAGGAATCGCTTTCAGGATCATGAATGGTGACGTACCTACAAATTTGAAAACAAAAACCGTTTATTCGCTCGATATGGGTGCACTGATTGCAGGTGCAAAATATAAAGGTGAATTTGAAGAGCGCCTGAAGGCGGTGGTCAAAGAGGTAACACAAAGCGATGGCGATATCATTTTATTTATTGATGAAATCCATACGCTCGTTGGTGCCGGTGGCGGCGAAGGTGCGATGGATGCGGCAAACATCTTGAAACCCGCCCTTGCCCGCGGTGAACTGCGTGCTATTGGTGCGACTACACTGGATGAATACCAGAAACACCTGGAAAAGGATAAAGCACTGGAACGCCGTTTCCAGAAGGTGATGGTAGATGAACCTGACACACAAGATGCAATTTCCATTTTGCGGGGCCTAAAAGAACGATATGAAACACACCATAAGGTGAGGATTAAAGATGAGGCCATTATCGCTGCAGTAGAAATGTCACAGCGTTATATTGCAGACAGGTTTTTACCCGACAAAGCGATCGATCTGATGGATGAAGCCGCCTCGAAACTGCGCCTGGAAATGGATAGCTTACCGGAGAAAGTTGATGAACTGAATCGTAAGATCATGCAGATGGAGATTGAACGCGAAGCCATTAAGCGGGAGAACGACACTAAAAAAGTAAAATCTTTAGGGGAAGAAATCGCTAATATGTCGGCCGAAAGAGATGAGCTGAAAGCGAAATGGCAAGGCGAGAAAGACCTGGTAGACAATATCAACAACGAACTGGAACAGATTGAAAACTACAAACTGGAAGCCGATCAGGCCGAACGTGCGGGTGACTACGGAAAAGTTGCAGAAATACGCTATGGCAAGATTAAAGAGGCACAGGATAAAGTTGAACAGCTGAAAACAGCACTGGAAAGTCAGCAAACTGAAGGCCGCATGCTCAAAGAAGAGGTTACTGCCGATGATATTGCCGGCGTGGTAGGCAGGTGGACCGGCATACCTGTAACCAAGCTGATTTCAAGTGAACGGGAAAAACTGCTGAACCTGGAAACTGAACTGCATAAGCGCGTGGCGGGACAACATGAGGCCATTGAAGCCATATCAGACGCCATACGCCGTTCGCGTGCGGGCCTACAGGATAAACGCAAGCCCATCGGATCTTTCATCTTCCTGGGTACAACCGGTGTGGGTAAAACTGAACTGGCAAAAGCACTGGCGGAGTTCCTGTTCAATGATGAAAATGCCATGACCAGGATTGATATGAGTGAATATCAGGAACGACATGCCGTTTCGCGGTTGATTGGTGCGCCCCCGGGATATGTGGGCTATGATGAAGGCGGACAGCTGACGGAGGCCGTACGCCGGAAACCTTATTCGGTGATCTTACTGGATGAGATTGAAAAAGCCCATCCGGATGTATTTAATATCCTGCTGCAAGTGCTGGATGATGGAAGACTTACCGACAACAAAGGCCGCGTGGTCAATTTTAAAAACACGATCATCATCATGACTTCCAATATCGGCTCACACTTAATTCAGGACAACTTCAAAACCCTTGACGAGGAAAACCGCGATGAGGTGATTGCGAAAACCAAAAATGAGCTCTTTGAACTGTTAAAGCAAACCATAAGACCAGAATTCTTAAACAGGATTGATGAACTCATCATGTTTACGCCCCTTGACCGTAAGGAGTTGAGAGCTATTGTAAACCTTCAGTTTAAACATGTACAGGATACACTTGCCGAAATGGGAATCGAAATGGAAGCCTCCCAGGATGCTTTGGACTGGCTGGCAGAATTGGGCTATGACCCCCAGTTTGGTGCCAGACCATTGAAACGTGTCATTCAGAAACGCATCTTAAATGAACTTTCTAAAGAAATATTAGCTGGACAGGTAGACAAAGACAGTAAGATCAAGCTGGATATGTTCGACCACAAGTTTGTATTTTTAAACAACAAATAATGTGTTTTTAAACAACAAATAAACACAGGTAATTTTCAGGCCGTAGGTGTGCTAAATAAGATTTAGCCGACCTGCGGCTTTTTTTATGGCACGAAGTGGTACTTGTCAACCGGGGGCACCAAAGCTTTATCCTTTCCAGTAGGACAACCTATTTTGTTTAAGCTTTTGTCATTTTTTATAAATAAAACAACTCAGGCAGAACAATTTTTCCGCTTCGTTGTTTTAAAAATACTAAAGATCCCTAAATTATATGAAAATTGCATATATATCCACTTATCCACCACGTGAATGTGGCATCGCTACGTTTAATCATAACCTGCTTCGCGCGATAGGCTACGACAAAACGGCGGTTTCAGAAGATAGTTATGTGGTGGCATTGAACGACTCTGAAGAATTAGATACTTATGAATATCCGCCGGAAGTAAAATACCAGATCAGACAGGAAAACCAGAAGGACTACATTCGCGCCGCCGACTACATCAATACCAGTTTGGTGGATGCCTGCATCATGGAGCATGAATTCGGCATTTATGGAGGCGAAAATGGTGTGTACATCCTCCCACTGATTGCCAGACTGCAAAAACCATTGGTCACAATTTTACATACCGTATTAAAGGACCCAGGCTTTATGCAGCTGACCATCATCAGAGAGATCGCCAAATATTCGTCGAGGATTGTGGTAATGAGCCACCGTGCTGTGGGTTTCCTCACCAGCATTTACGGGATACCATTCAATAAAATTCAGCTGATCGAGCATGGCGTGCCCGATCTGGAAGCAAAGACCAAGAATCCGGTGAAGGAATCCCTTGCCTTCAAAAACAGGAAGGTGCTGTTTACCTTCGGATTGATCAGCAGAAATAAAGGGCTGGAAACTGTGATACAGGCCTTGCCTGCGATTGTAGCCAGGAATCCGGATGTGATGTATGTTGTCCTCGGAACCACACACCCTGGTGTCATCCGCAATTCCGGAGAAGAATATCGGGAAAGCCTGAAAAAACTTGCCAGGCAACTCAAAGTAGAAGAGAACCTTACTTTCATCAATAAATTTGTATCAGAAGAGCAGTTGTTCGACTACCTGACGGGATGTGATATGTACATTACCCCATATTTGAACGAAGCGCAAATTACGAGCGGCACGCTATCTTATGCCGTAGGTGCCGGTGCAGCAATAATTTCTACCCCCTATTGGCATGCACAGGAATTACTAGCTGAAAACAGGGGCAGGTTATTTGATTTTCAGAATGCCGACGCGCTTGCCGACATTGTTAACGAATTGTTTGAGGACAGGGAAAAGCTTGACCAGCTGAAGACCAATGCTTATGAGTACGGACTGCATCTGCGCTGGCCGAACACCGGTCAGGTGTTTATAGATGTATTGGATGAAGCGATTTATAAATCGCTCGCCGAGAAAGAAGATAACAACAAACAGATTATTGATCCTGATGCCATGCCATCATTTAGCATGACACATATTCAGCGGTTAACTGATGATACCGGCATTGTACAACATGCCAAGTATGGCATCCCGAATTTAAAGGAGGGCTATTGCCTGGACGACAACGCCCGGGCCTTAATCCTGGGAATTCTTGCTTATCAGCAAACCAAAAGTAAAGTTGCATTAGAGTTGCTCCCTATTTACCTAAGCTACATTCAATATATGCAATGCGACAATGGCAACTTCCGCAATTTCCTGAGTTTTACCCGGACATACCTGGACGAGGTGGGATCAGAAGATTCATTCGGAAGAACCATCTGGGCTTTAGGATATCTGATCGACAATGCGCCTAACAATTCTTACCGCGAATTTGCAACTGAACTGTTTCATAAATCAGTGCCGCACTTTAAGGATCTTAAACACTTGCGGGGCATGGCCAATACCATGATCGGCTTAAACAGCTATCTGAAGGCCAATCCGGGAGATGAGCAGATCAGATCAGAATTCGATCAGCTTGCGGCGACGCTGAAAGCAGCTTATCATACACATCAAAATGGCCACTGGCACTGGTTTGAAGAGAAGATGACCTACGACAACGCCATTTTACCTTTGGCGCTTTTATGCCATTACCAGGCGACGAAGAATGAAGAATCGCTGGACGTCGCTTTGGAAACTATGGAATACCTGGGTCAGAAGACTTTAATCCAGGGTTACCTGAATCCGGTTGGAAATGATGGCTGGCTGTATGACAATGGCGAAGAGATGGCGGAATATGATCAGCAGGCTATCGAAACCATGGCTATGGTCCTGATGTATTTTAAAGCGTATGAAATTACGCACGACCTGACTTATATTAAGCAAATGTACCTGTGCTACCAGTGGTTCCTGGGAGAAAATAGCTTGAAACTACCCTTATATGACCATGAAACGAAAGGATGTGGCGATGGTTTGCAGCGCCATGGCGTAAACCGTAATCAGGGCGCTGAAAGCACCCTGGCCTACTGGATCTCACATTTATTTGTGCTGAAAGGCCTTGAATTCGAATATGAATATGTGAGGAACAGCGACCTCGCAGACGTAAAAAAGGAGATCCTCAACTAGCCGCGGCTAAGGTATGAAGATAGCTGTATTATCCCCTGTGGCCTGGAGAACTCCTCCACGCCACTATGGCCCATGGGAACAAATGGCCTCGAACCTGACTGAAGGACTGGTTGCAGCGGGTATTGACGTTACGCTATTTGCTACCGGGGACTCTATAACGGGTGCCTCGCTGGATCATGTGATAGAGAAGGGTTATGAAGAAGAAAGAGATCAGGATGCAAAAGTTGTGGAATGCCTGCACATCAGTAACCTGATGGAAAAAGCTGATCAGTTTGATCTCATTCATAATCATTTTGACTTCCTGCCCTTAACTTATTCCCGCCTGATACAAACCCCCATGCTAACCACTATACATGGTTTTTCATCAGAAAAAATTGTAGAAGTATACCGGAAATATAATGCATCAGGGCATTATGTATCGATCAGCAATACCAACAGGCATGCCGGTCTCGATTATCTTGCTACTGTTTACAATGGACTGGATACCAACGATTTTACGTTCAGCGACACAGCTGACCACGATCTGCTTTTCTTTGGCAGGATCCATCCCGACAAAGGAACAGCCGAAGCCATTCAGATTGCCCGGAAAAGCAGGAGAAAGCTTTTGATTGCAGGCATTATACAGGATGAAAATTACTTCCATCAGCATGTTGAGCCCTTTCTAAACGGCGATATTTCTTTCATCGGCCCTGCTGGACCCGCGAAAAGAAATGAGTTATTGGGTAGGGCTGCGGCATTGCTCCATCCGATCCGGTTCGACGAGCCTTTTGGATTAAGTGTAGCAGAAGCGATGCTCTGCGGAACACCTGTCATCGCATTTAACAGAGGCTCGATGCCTGAACTGATCAACGATAAGGAAACGGGTTTCCTCGTCGATGATGTTGATGGTGCCGTCAATGCGGTAGCTCAGCTCGCGCGCATCGACCGGAAGAAATGCAGAGCATGGTCAGCCACACAATTCTCAAAAGAAAAAATGGTAAGCGATTACATCGGCCTTTACCATCACATCTTATGATCAGGAGGCGATCGTGTCTGCAGGCACTGCACAGACCGTGCTTTTGAGCTTGCTGAGCAGCAGCTCAACTTTTACCGTAGCAAAGGAGGAACAGTAATCTGACAGACCATAAGGGATGATCAGTTCCCCGTCGTGAATGATCGAGCCACAGGAATAAAGCACATTGGGTACATAACCTTCACGCTCATCTGTATTCGGGATAACCAGTGGTTCTTTTAAACGGCCGATTTCAATAGAAGGATCATTTAAATCGAATAAACTCGCACCCAGGCAGTAACGGCGCATCGGCCCCACTCCATGGGTAATCACCAGCCATCCCGCCTCGGTTTCTATTGGTGAACCGCAATTTCCGATCTGCATGAACTCCCATGGAAACAAGGGAGATTGTAATTTCACCGGGTTATCCCATACCGTAAGCCGGTCAGAATACATCAGATAATTGTTCCAGCCGTCTATACGGGACATCATGGCGTATTTACCGTTGATCTTGCGCGGAAACAGCGCCAGGTTCTTATTCTGGGCACCGATACCGTGAAGCGGACTGATCTTAAAATCGTAAAAATCGGTGGTTTGCAGTAATTTAGGCATAATCATCGCCCCATCAAAGGCGGTATAGGTAGCATAGAATACCACACTCCCGTCATCCTTTATAAACCGTACGAACCGGGCGTCTTCGATACCTTTACGCTCAAATTCAGATATCGGAAAAATGATTCGGTCCGAGATATCCGTATCTCTCGAGAAACTGATCTCATGGTAGGTATCAGATAGCCAAAGTACTTTATCATATTCCAGTTTCTTCAGGTCGCTTTCCGCAATGCTCTTCCCGTCAAGAATAACCTTTCGGAGCATAGCATAATCAAATTTATCCTGAAGCTTGGCACCCACCTCATCTAAGATCTCAATATCTATCCTGGAATCAGCCGCCTTTTTAAGGAAGAGCTTTTTGTTATAAATGGCATTTTTAATGACCTCTGCTTCATCAATATAGTTCCCTGCCGGAATTACTGTAATGTTATGGTCGCGGTCAATCAGCGCCCTCCTAAACACCACTGAGGAGATATGACCCTCACCTACAGCCCTAAAGCTGATGATTAGTCGCTTTTCCCCTTCTACAAGATCTGACTGATCAGGATCTTCTACCACTGAAGGGTTGAAAAAAGCGGCAGATTCAATAGAATATTCATGAGTAAAATAAGAACCGAGCAGGAGTTTCTGGTATTTGTCCAGTGAATCAAAATCATAACCTGCCTTGTCAATACATTCCCTTACCTTTTTACAATGACGTGTAAGTATTTTGGTGATGTTACGATGACGTTTTGAATATTCCTGTAACAATGGGGAGATGAGACCGAACACATCCTCATCTGAAAGTGCCAGTACATGTTTAACTACCTCAACTGCCCGTTCTTCACCATTAAAAAAAAACCTCGCAATAACCCGCTTTGGGTCAGGATAGACTTTAACCTGTTTCCGTTCTATTAATAATCTCATATTACCATAACGCATTAATGAGTACAAAGATTCATGAATTTATATTTTTTTTAATAAATACTAAAGCCAAAGTACATGTTTTATTCAAATGTATGCCAAAACGGACAGGACAGATACTGACAAAAAAACAAGATAAGTCAGTAAGACTACAATAAAATAGAAGCGGTTTGTCATAATTAATGTTGAAATGTCAGCGCAAAATAATAAACCAACACCAGCAAATTCTTATCCATTTATAAATTAAGAACTTATAAATATCGGCCATAATTACAGTTATATCGAAGATTTACTTTGGCATGCAGCTTGACTAAATAACGTAGATGGTCAGATAATAAAAAAAGAATGACCAGATCATAAATTTAAATAAATATAAGATGAAAAAATTACTATTGTCATTAGTCGCAGTTGCCGGTCTAGCATTTACTACTCAGGCGCAAACAGAAAAAGGTAAGATCATGCTTGGTGGTAACGTAGGGTTCAGCTCCTCAAAAGTAGATGGTGCTGACAAGTCTGACTTCAGTTTCAGCGTGATTCCAAGTGCGGGTTACTTTATAAGCAACAATTTCGCTATCGGTACAGGGGTTGGTTATACTTACAATAAGGAAGTAAGTGATTTAAATTTAAACCAGGCCTTTAAAGTTGCACCTTTTGGCCGTTACTATGTAGGCTTATCTGATCAATTCAAGTTCTTTGGCCAGTTGTCGGTACCTATGTCTTTCGGTAACGATAAAGTTGTTGATGCAAATGGCGACACCGGTGCAAAAACAGCCACGACTACTAGTATTGGTGTAAACATTGCTCCAGGTTTCGCTTTCTTCCCAACGAAGAGAGTCGGTATCGAATTTTCGGTGAACGGACTGGGTTATAACCACGCATCAGTAAAAAATGAAGCAACAGGAAATAAAGTTAAAGCAGACGAATTTGGTTTAGAAGCCAATACTTTTGCCCCGAATTTGGGTGTGCAGTTTTACTTCTAAGCTGCAGTTTTACAAAGTTTTTTAAGTTTGGTTAGGAGAAAAGGGCTTTTGCAATTGCAAGGCCCTTTCCTTTTTCACATCAATCTGCTTAATAAAAAAAAATCTTTGGGAATAAATGCGGGAACTACCTTTTATTGCGTTTGATTCTTTAGTTTTGCACTAAATATCAATCCATGAACAAGCGTTTTTTACCCTTTATGGCAGCAGTAGTGATTTTTGCTGCCGGTTGCCAGTCCAAATCACAGCCCAATACAACTGCGACAGATAAGGCTGCAGCGACTGTCGCAGAAGAGACCAAAGTATCGGAAGATGACACACAGACACCTGCAGTGGATGTTTCGAAAATAAAGGTTGCGGATGCGAAAACGATTCTGTCGCGCAAACAGGTACCTGTATTGTGTTACCACCAGGTACGTAACTGGAAGCCTTCGGATGGAAAAGTGGGCAAAGACTATATTGTGGAGATCCAAAACTTTAAGGACCAGGTTAAAATGCTGGCCGATAGTGGTTATCATTCTATTTTACCTGATCAGCTGTATGCTTATCTGAACACCGGTGCCCCATTGCCTCCTAAACCGATCATGTTTACATTTGACGATACAGATATGGATCAGTTCACCATTGCCGCGCCGACACTTAAAAAGTATGGTTATAAAGCCGTGTATTTCATCATGACGGTTTCTATTGGCAGAAAAGGAAAGTTTGTGGATTATATGACCAAAGAACAGATAAGACAGCTTTCTGATGAAGGAAATGTAATTGGCAGCCATACTTACGACCATAAGAACTTTAAAAAGTACCAAGGAAAAGACTGGGAAGAACAACTGGATAAACCAACGAAGAAACTGGAAGAGATCACCGGAAAGAAAATGACCGAGTTTGCATATCCTTTTGGTTTATGGAATGCAGAAGGCATTCCCGAACTTAAAAAACGTGGTTTCAGGATGGCTTTTTCGCTGGCCGACAAGCGTGATCAGAACGATCCACTGTTTACGGTCAGGAGGATCATCGCCAGTGGATACTGGAGTCCAAAAACATTGCACAACAGCATCGTTAAAAGCTTTTAATAAAAAAGACGGTCAGGGGATCCTGGCCGCCCTTTTTATTCATTAAGCAAATTTTATTCATTAATCAAAGGCTTCAATCACGTATTTCTTCCCGTTAAAAGAAAAATCATCGCCCTTTTTCTTTCCCATCATTAACTTACCAATGGGCGAGGCGGCTGAAATACCGAAAACAGTTTTTCCTTCTGACTGCAGCTGGCCAGCGCTGATGCTGATGTAAAAAATCCCCTGGTTGGTATAAACCAGGCTTCCACCCCGGATATGATCTGTTATAGGGGAATGCCCGATGGTTTCCAGTATCTTGCGATTCTCTTCAGCGTCTATCAGCAGCCTTTTATTTCGGTCGATATCCTGCTGCATCATTTCCCTGCTGGTCTCATATTTATCACCGGCACTACTCTTGGTATCGTCATTGCTGGCCTCACGTGCCTGTGTCAGTGCTGTTTCAGCAGTCTGGATCCTTTGTTCAATAAAACGTAAACAAAGCTGATATAAATGCTCTTTATTCATCATTATGATTCTACCCATTTAACTTTATCTTCTATTGGCATGCGCCTTGCTGCTCTGGCTGGCTCCTGGTGATAACCCATATAAAAAAGGCCAAAACACTTCTCATGCTCACCTAAGTTAAGATATTCTTTCAAATCTGCGATCATTCCTGGCGAACTCCAGTAGGCACCTACATGGAGCGCCTCGGCAGTCAGCGCCATGTTTTGTACCGCACAAGCCAAAGCAGCCAGCTCTTCCCATTCGGGCACTTTATCCGGGTTCAACTGGACATTTAGCGTGATGATGCAACTGGCCTGCTCCGCCTTTTCCGTAATGCTATCGTATTTTTTTTGCAGGAACTGATGCGTGGGTGTTGTTTCCCTATACAGACGGGCAAGTTCATGACCAAGTTTTAGCTTTCCCTCATTTCTGAATACAATGAAACGCCATGGCTCCGTAAGTTTATGTGTAGGTGCATAGTTCGCACTTTCCAGGATCGTCTTAATTACCGCTACAGGTATCTCTTCCCTGGTATAGCTAACAGGAAAAATACTTCTCCTGCGTTTTATAATATTGCTTAAAATTGTTATTTCTTCTTCCATAATCATCTACCGGGTCGCCCTACTATACAAAAATAGAATTTCTGGGCACATTTCAGCTATGTCCACTTTAATTGCCTTTTTACCATTTTTGCCCTTGCGAAAAAAGCAATGCTCTCGACTCCCATTAGGTGATCTATGGTCTCTTGCAGATCTTCCCTGATCCAATCGTAACGTGCGCTAAGGTTGGCCAGCGACTGCATGCAATGCACTTTGGTGGCTACGAGCATTTCCGGATCAATCAACCAGCTAAACAGGACTTCAATTACGGGCTCAAAATTAATCTGCCTGATCAGGTCTTTATACACCTGATCCGCTTTTCTATCCGTCATCAGCGAGATGATCTTGGTATAATGCCGCATGGCAGAAGGATTTTTTTGTTTGGGCAACAGGGCAAGCAGCTTATGTACATATTTACTGAACCTGTCCGGTCTGTGTACCATCAGGTATTCCAGCATCCATGCCGCCCGGAAAGCCACTTCTTTCTTTTTGTGAAAAGTGATCTTCAGCAGGTCGTCAATATCCAGGTTGTTGCTTTCAATGATCGCCGTTGAATTGGCCACCATCTGAAAATTCATCGGTGCTTCCAGTCGTGCTATTAATTCGTCTTTGTCCAATTGCAATTTATAAATACCAAAACTAATAAATCATCGTTAAAATCATTTTATAAATTATGCCTACCTTTGCGGCTTATTTTTCAGCAATATGATTTCAGTTTCTAATTTATCACTCCGTTACGGAAAAAGGACTTTATTTGAAGATGTAAACTTAAAATTTACCCAGGGCAACTGCTATGGCGTAATCGGTGCCAATGGTGCTGGTAAGTCTACATTCCTAAAAATATTATCTGGTGAAGTGAACCAAACTACAGGTAGTGTAGCTTTTACGCCCGGAGAACGCATGGCGGTTTTAAAACAAAATCACTATGAATTTGATGAATTCAGCGTAATTGAAACGGTAATGATGGGGCACAAGGAATTGTA
>CAMLDJ010000056.1 GCA_946478755.1 uncultured Pedobacter sp.
TTCTTTAGCGATCTGAACAGGTGTTTCACCGATATGCCCCTGTTTTTTCCATTCTTTTTCAGCATACTCTATGATCATTTCACCTTCCGGCGCTTCAGATTCGTACATTAAAGTGAATAAGCCATAGCGGTAAGGGTTGATCAGCTGTGTCATCAGCATGCCCAGGGTTAAGGTCTGCCTGTTCCCATCGGTAATTCCATATCGCCGAAGCAATTTGGGGGAAATCTCTCCGGATTCTTCATAAGCATTCAGAATCGCTTTTCCTGCAGTTACATCAGTGCCATATTTGTTAGCCAGTTCCTGTCCCCAATAATTGATCTCCTGCCCCCTATCCCATTTGGAATTCCAGGCATACCTTCCCCATTCTTTATACCAGATCCAGTCCCTTTCTACCTGAAGTTGCCGTTCACTAATCTTGTCTGCCGTATATGGCCAATCCCAATAACCGGATTGCGGGTAAAGGTGTAATCCTTTCGCTCCATAGATCTTATTCATCGCCTGAACTGATTTTTGTATAAAATCTGCCGATCCATAACGGAAGGGTTCCAGATTAGCCAGAATATGTACGTTGGCAATATGGACCGTACCAATGTCACTTAATTTTCTGTGCAGCGCTGCCCAGCTACCCCTCGGGGCATATGTGGTCAGTGCTTCACCATTATACTTATTTTCAGTATATAAATTCTTGTATAATGGCAATGATGCCGCCATTACACGTGGCGCATCTGTATCATGTGCCCTCAAAACAATCGGCGGTTCGTTTTTAATACCGGCAGCTTTTAATCCGTCCTTTACGCCGGGAATTATCGTCTTGGTAAACCAGTCCACATCGTCCTGTCCTACCCCTTCCATCGCTTCGCCCAAGGCTACCAATAAGCCTACATTCGGGTATTTTTCAACGAATGCCGCTATGGATTTGCGGGTATAATCAGCTATTAAAGGTATAATCGGGCGGTTTCTATCCTGCGTTTTTAGTCCGTGCTTATCGGCAAAAGGTTTCGGGATAATGATGTTATAAAACATTTGAATCACCCAAATTCCTCGTTTGTCTGCTTCCTCCGTTAGAAATCTAAATATCTCTTCATTCTTTTTAAATGTTGCATCATCCACCTCTACAGCATAAGGGTAATCTTTAAGTCGCACCAGCGATGAAAAAGGATGGCCATTCCACAGGTAAAGCGAATTGTAACGGTTCTCTACCATCATGTCCAGATAGCGGACCCATAGGGCCTTATCATAAAACCATGGAAAAGTTTCGGGCGTATAAGGATATTCATATACATCCCTTCCAGGTAAATATTCCGGCTTCTGCAGTCCGATGCAAGTCCCGCGTAATACCATTTCCGGCTGATCAGTTATGGAAATCGCTTCCGGAAGCTTAGCTTTTGCTTTAATTTCATCGGCAAGTTCCATACAACCATATAAAGTACCCGAATGATCTGTCCCTGTGATGACCAGGTTTTTATTTTGGGTATAGGTAATGCTAAACCCCTCTTTCCCTGGCTGTTTAGCCTGGCTTCCTCCGTTAGACGGTAAACCAGCCAGCAGCTGATCACCCCTGGTGCCTATAATGATCAGCTCATTGCCGTTAGGTAATTTGTCCTTTTGTACAATCTTAACATCATAGCCAATTAAGGATAAAGACTTAGCCAGTTTTTCCGCTCCAAACTTCACTCTGGGACTGCTTTGTACAGGAATAACAAGCGTACGCTTATTTTTTTTATAGGTGACCTCCGCATTTGACTCAGTCGCGCTGAAAAGCAAGAGACATATAAAAATAAGGATGTTGAAATTTCTCATTTAATATGGGTTTCAGAAATCTGAAGCTTTAATAAGAATCAGATTATATTTGGTTTTGTGTGCAATTTCAAATATAGGAACCGAGGGAAAATCTTTACTGTAGCATTTCCCCAAAATACTATAGGATGTTATCACCAGCCCATTTTGGTTGTAAAAAAACTGTTATATTAGGTCGAAAGCCCTTGCGTACTGACAAATTTCATAATACGAGCTTGTGTTCAACTTTTGTTTGATGTTCTTACGGTGGGTCTTGACTGTGTGCTGGGCAATAAACAGATTCTCAGCCGTTTCTGCTGAGGTTTTCCCTAAAGCCATCCAGGAAAGCACCTCACGTTCCCTTTTTGTCAATTTAGCAAAAATATGTAGGTTACGCCGTAAAAAATTGTTTTCTTCCAATAACCGGGACGCCTTGGCCGTCATATGATGCATGGCATCTATAGGGAAAGACATGGTGATGGTTAGCACCGGCTTCCTGGCCTCATCCCTTAAAAGGATTTTGGTACTACTCATGTGCCACTTCCAGTCGTCAAGACCAGATAACCTGACCTGCTGAAAATAGACAACGTATTCTTCGTCATTATTGCGTTCAAGTAAACCTAATATTTTAGGTACGTAATCTTTCGCATCATCCATGTTAAAGTATATCCCATAGTATTCTTCAGGGCTAAGCCCGGTTACTTCCTCCAAACAGATATTTAGATCTTTCAAGCCTCTTTCAGACATCCAGACGACCTTACCCTGCAAATTATGAACAATGACTACTCCCGGTAGCCGACCGGCAAGGGCTGTTATTTCTGCTATAGCAGCATTCACCTTGTCAGGGCACATCAGATTCTCCGTAAGCTTTGAGGCTTTATTCATATGAGGTTACATTTAGATGGTTCCTGTAAAAATACCTATTAAGGGGTATTTCCTGCATAGTTATAAAAACGTTTTTTTGCGCAAGTATCTAATTTCCTCCAAAATGAGATTTTAAATACTAATAATCAATCATTTAACAAAAATAAACAAAAAAAATTATGAAGAATTTTACTTTACTGGTATTACTGATGGCTTTTGCAACCTTTACAGGCTGTAAAAAAGATGATGAAGAAAGTCAGCAGAAAGACATCGTCGGAAAGTGGTTTGTAAAAAAAACCGTTGAAAAAGAAATAGAAAATGGGGTGACCACCTCTGAAGAAACGGAGACAAACTATAATGAAAGTGATTATTTTGAATTCAAAAGTGATGGCAAAGTCGACACTTCGTTTGACGGATACCAATCTAGCGGAGTATACCAGGTGAAATCTAACAATCGCCTTGCATTTACCGACGAGGATGGCGATGTGGAAGATTATGAGATCAAAAAGCTGAATTCGAGTGAACTGGTTCTTTACCTCGAAGACGAAGATGGACCAAACGCAAAAGAAACCTTCGAAGTTACTTTTAGAAAATAATACCCGAGCACCCGTTTGCTCCATAAACTAAACAAAACCCCGGTTGCTGAGGCAGCCGGGGTTTTGTTTAGTCGCCTGATGTCCGTTATTTCGTCCCCGACATTTTTTCGGCCATCAGCAAAGCATCATAAGCATTTACAATCCCCCCTGTTCTGCACAATTCGGTCATGGCAACTTTCTTACCGTCCGATTTAGGTCTGGTAACCGGAAAATCAATCTTCGTAACTGATTGTTCGATGATAAACTTGATCTGCTTCGCGCTAAGATCCGGATAATAGCTTTTGATCAAAGCTGCAATACCGGCAACTACAGGCGTAGCCATGCTAGTACCAGAAAGCGGACTGTACTTATTTTCTGGCAATGTGGAGTAAATGGCCACCCCTGGTGCAAATACATCAACAGTCTTAGCGCCATAGTTGCTGAAAGGAGCAATTAAACCAGCTTCTGTCGCACCACTTGCCCCGACAGTGATCATATTTGGCGCCCTTTTGTTCCCTTTCATATAGAATGGAGTTGGATAATGCGGCAGACGATCAATATCGCTACCGTCGTTTCCTGCGGCGTTAACGATTAATACGCCTTTCTTTTCCGCATAACGGATCGCGTCTTCTACCATTTTACGTTCCGGCGATACACTTTTTCCGAAACTCATATTGATGATCTGTGCACCATTATCAACCGCATAGCGAATTCCCAGGGCCACATCCTTGTCGTGCTCATCGCCATTTGGCACTGCACGTACCCCCATCAGTTTTACTGCGGCCGCGATACCCTCCATTCCTTTGCCGTTACCGCGCTCAGCACCTATAATTCCAGCCACGTGTGTACCATGAAAATAAGGCTCACCTATTAAATTTGAATTTCCATAAAAGCGGTCTTTGATATTAAAATAATCATCTTTTACTTCTTTCCCTCTGTAGTCAACCGGAGGGATACTATCTGCTTTTTTTAACAGGCTTTTACTTAGCAACCAGGAGCGATAATGCTGTAAATCCTTCTTCTTAACCTGTTTTTCATTTTCAATGCCAGCAAACTGATCTTTGTAGCGGTAATAAACGCGCTGGTATTCTATGCTTTCCTTGGTCACCTGCCCCCTGGCACCCCCCAAAAAATTCCAGCCCCGGACATCACCTTTGTAACCGTTACCATCTACATCAAATTGTCCAGGCTTTTCCTTAAGATTTCTCCAGAGATTGGCCTGCAAGTCTTCGTGTAGGGTATCTATACCACCATCTAATATCGCCACGACAACACTTGTAGGTGTTTTGTTTTTCAACAATTCATTATAGGCCTTAAGAACGCCGGTACCATACACCTGGTCTGCATCTTTAGCCTGCAGGTGCCAATTCTGCGGTGGCGGTTGCTGCTGAGCGATGCTTAACAAAGGGACAAGCAGTCCGAGCACCATCGTAAGTTTCTTCATGTGAATTTCATTAGTTGCTGCAACTTACATATATTTCTGAAATTTTCCATATTTCTACACGCCGGCGAATCCGAGCGGAAGCAGGAGCACAAGGTTTACATGCAGAGATGTAAAAACGATTACTTTTTTCCGGAAACGAGAACAAAACAAATACGGATTCTTTTGGGATGCTTTGGCATACCCGTGGACGACTTGCGCCAAAACTTCTGCAGCGCAGAAGCTGACACCGAGCGAAACTCTGGTGTTATTGCTGTTCCTTTACTCATACCTATAATTTTTCAATGCTCAAAAATACTATTTTTTTTAGCAAATCACTACTTGTTATAAGTATAGATCCGCGACAGCAATGAACACGATGAGCACGATAAGTGCGCTACGGTTGTATATACCGGCTGATGAAATCCTTTCTGGCGATCATATGTAAGTAAGCATAATTTCCCGATAGCTGTGCCCGCTGCTTCAGCTGATACAGGAAGTGACCGCCCAAATCCACAATGATCGGGCACCTGGCCTGATACCATACCCGATGCGGATTCTTCCAGCAAAAGGAGTAATAATGACTGCTGAGGGGAATGGTTCTTAATTCCGGGTGATGAAAATTCAAAACCTTAGGCCTTCCCTGCAGCAGATCCTTTTTTCTGATCACCGACAAATGATCGGTATGACAAAATTCAAATTCAGAAAGCCGGGGGTCGTTCACGTCTGGTAAATGTTTCAGGATCCTGAAGCCTTTGAATTTCTTGCCGTTCAGCACCCAGATCAGGTTTGCGTAATAGGCCTCCCTGCTTTTAAGCTCTTCTATACAAATAGGCGAATTCTGAAATTCAATGGTTGTCCCGCATGGTGTGTATATATCTGCACGATGCAACTCTCCCAGGTCTTTATCCGCAAAACTTACTTCCCGGCAAGCCGAAGGGAATGCATTTTTCCAATTGCGGTGCCAGGGAGTTTCTCCATATGTAGGAAGACTGGATTTCATATTAAATGCTGATAATTTTAGCATCTCGCAAAACTATACTAATCTTATTAGCAGTCAAAATATTTTATAAAATTTCAGAATACAATTAATCAATCCAACTAATTATGACTTCTGTCAATTACTGGCACGCAATTGGTATAAATCCAATAAACATCACATGAAGAAGATATATTTTATAGCCGCCATGTCTGGCATTTTGCTTTTCAGTTCTTGTTACACCACAAGAACTGCCGGCAATAGTGGAAAGGTTCCTCCGGGGCAAGCAAAAAAGGCTACGGGATCGAAATCCGCTAGACCCTTTGCACCCGGACAACAGAAAAAGCATTAATTGTTGAACTTATCATCCAAGGTCATTAAATTGTAAACGCCTCCATGTTGAGGCGTTTACGATTGTAAAACAGCATTTAGTGTTTTCCTTTGCCGTTTCCCTTATCCCCCGACTTGGAATTTCCTTTGCGATTTCCTTTAAAATTCCCTTTGCCTGATGAAGACGGGCCAGCTTTGCCACTTCCTTTAAATTGATACTTAGGGTGTCCCTTAACCACATAGTATTTTGGATCATTACTTTTTAAAATGACCGCCTGACCGCGGTTAGATTTATACCTGGAATATTTAACTTTCTGTTCTTTAAATCTCAGATAGGGTTTTGGTGAGTTGATCACGACTTTATAACCATTATACAGGTCATAATTGCGGTATGTCGCCGGCAGTGCCGAACTAAATACCCATGTGCCGTTGTTCAAATAAATGAATTGTCTTTTTGGAACATAATAATAGCTCTCTATGTCCGGCAGGTAATAATAATCCACGTGATCATAGCCTGTCGGGCCCCACAGTGGCTGGGAGCCGATATTGACATTCAGGCTTACCTGTGCAGAAGACCTGTAAGGCATAAAGCTATATGCAGCTAACAGGATTAAAAACAACAAGTTTTTCATTTTATACAGATTAGGTTTATCATCAAAAAAGGCTGATACCGGGCCCCCATGGCATCCGGTAATCAAGCCTTTCTACTATTTGGTACGTATTATCTTGAGACGTATGGTTAATACGTATTATTGGCTAATATGGTTTTGTGATTACTTATTGCTTAAGAACAACGGTACCCAGGTTATTGTTTTGACCAATGCTTACCGCAACATTGGTAATGGTGCTGTCCTTATAACCCACAACAGGAACGAATTTTACAGCATAACTTCCCGTGGCAAGACCACCTATAGTAAATTTACCTGTAAGCGGATCAGCAACCGTTCCTACTGTATCTGTTCCGGCAATAGCCAATACCTCAGGATGGGCCAGTAAAGGCATTACAGTTCCAGATATCAGTCCCGAAGTTGCGGCAGTAAGCCCCCTTACCACCGGCTTAAGCAAATATTTGCCATTACCGGTACGTACAATAGATTTAGCTGCGTCAAAATCAAGCAATAGCGAATAAGTTGCTCCGGCAACCAACTCGGGGTTCTCCTTAAGCTTTACTTTCCAGCCCGCAGATTGTGCACTTGGCGTTGTAAGCGCATGCGAAATACCGCCTACTACAATAGTGTTTTCTGAATCGTTCAGCACCAGCCGGATCTCGGTAATCTCTCCGCCTGGCATTTCTCCGGAAGCAACCAGAATATCGGGGTTACTGCTTCCAATCCTGAAATCCAAAATATTAAAGATATTTGTTGTTGCAGTAAAGGTATAAGGTTTATCATCTGAAATGAGTATAACTTCCTTAACACTCAGGTTAATCGCGTCAAAATCCCCGGGGGCATCGGTCATCCTGATCTCTATTTTGCTTTTTCCTTTTGAAAAACTGTCATTGCCCTTTTTACAGCCGATCAGGGTAGCAAACCCCGTTAAAAATAAGGCCAAACCGACAAATACACTTCCTTTTCTCATAGTTTTAGATTTTAAGTATAACATAATTATTACACAAAGTTGGAGGGCGAACATGAAATGAACATGAAATCCCAGGGTTATTTGCACCTAAAATTTCATCTTAATTTCATGTTCGGCAATGACATTTGCTATGATATATGGGCACATACTACAGTTCAAGCTTACACTGCAGCTTTATATATCAAACTTCTTATATTTACACCATGGACAGACCATTTATTTTCAAGGTTTTGTTAATCTCCGTCTTTATTTCCCTATCGCCGGTGTTTGTTTGGGCAAGCCCATCATTAACAACCGTTCCGCATTCCTCAAAAGACAGGTCAACCGGCACCGACAAACAACAGCTACGGGACAAAAAAAAGGATAAAGGCAATGAAAAACCGGATCTTAAACAGCAGCCAGACAAACCTGAAATCAGGGAGGTACCGAAAGCCCGCAAGCAGTCGAGGCCTCCTGTAGTGGTTAAACCGAAGATTAAAGCGAAGCCAGTAAAAGTGATTCGTCCTAAGATTAAACGACCGTAGTGTACACCTATGAGATTCACACCCCTTCTATTAGTCATCTGCATGGTTTTCACTAAAGCACAGGCTCAACAGGACACCACTAAAAAAACTACCCTGACATTTGCCGCCCTCTACAGCAGTAATGTAAGTTATTACGGGCAGGCAACGGATGAAAAACTTCCTTATGTACTGGCAAATGCAACGATCAGGTTCCCTTTTGGCCTTTATCTTTCTGCCGGTTCTTACAAACTTTTAAATTATGGATCCGGCCTCTCTGAAACAGATCTCGGTGCAGGTTTTGATTACGACTTCAGTGATCGGCTTAACGCCGGAATAGCTTACACCCGCTCGTTCTTCCCCGAAAATTCACCTTTATTACAAGCGTCCAATGAAAATGATGTCAACGTCACGGCAAACTACAGCTGGCCCTGGTTGAAAAGTTCCTTTAGCGCTGATTACGCCTTTGGACAACAGAATGATGTTTTTTTAAGTCTCAGTCATTCCAAAGAAATTGGCGTAGGCAGCTTATTTAATGAAAAGAACCTACTTTATATAGAACCTGCATTTGAACTGATAGCTGGCAGCAGGCATTTCTATGAAACCTATACCATAGAAAAAGAGAAACGTGATAAGGCAAATGGAAAAGGGAAAAGCCCGGTTTCTCCGGGAAATCCGAAACCCACAATAACGAATACCGTTGCTGCCCATAATTTTAATCTGCTATCTTACAATTTTAAGTTGCCGCTTAGCCTTAGCCGGGCAAATTATATTGCAGAAATCAGTTATCAGTTGTCTGTTCCCGGATCTCAGACTGCTCCTGAGCTAAAAAATCAGCAATCTTTTTTTGGTCTGGCATTTTACTACCAGTTCTAATTCCCCAATATTATGAAGGTATTAATCGTTGAAGATGAAAAAACACTGGCCTATGAAATGGAAGCTTTTCTCAAAAAAGGCTTTTACCTCTGCGACATTGCACATAGCTTCAGGGCCGGACTTGAACAGCTGGAATTGAATCAATATGATTTTATATTAATAGACCTGAGTCTGCCTGATGGTGATGGTCTTGAAATTCTTAAAAGGGCCAAAAAGAATAATCCCGATGCTGCGTATATTATCATTACAGCAAGGACGAATCTGAAAGATCGGGTGAGCGGTTTGGATCTGGGTGCCGATGATTACCTCCCAAAGCCATTTTATCTACTAGAGTTGCAGTCGAGAATGCAGGCCATTGCCCGCCGGAAGTTCAGCATTACAGACGCATTATTGCCGATCGGGGAATTCAATATCGACCTGCAAAGACGACTGGTCATATATGAGCAGCAGGAAATTGAACTTTCACGTAAGGAGTTTGACCTGCTCAGTTACCTGTTGCTTCATAAAAACCGGGTACTGACACGCGTTCAGCTGAGTGAGCACATCTGGGGCACCTTTGTTAAAGACGATTACGATTCGAATTATATCGATGCCCATATCAAGAACATCCGGAAGAAATTAAATGTCTGGGCGGATACTGAATGGCTGGAAACCGTGCGTGGTGTAGGGTACAGAATTAAGAAATAAGCAGGATGAAATTATCTACTAAACTTACACTTTTCATTACCGGATCCAAGCTGGTCATTGTCCTGCTGTTTGTACTGGCACTGCCATTCCTGGTCAAACAGATCGCTTCGGAATACACGAACTATACTTTAAAGCAGCAGCAGAAAAAAGTACTCCAGATTATAAAAAAGAATGGGACTGACTATTATTTTCAGGGTGATGACAGTTACGGCAGTTATACCATGCTTAAAGAAGAGTTCATCGCACTGTTGCCTGTAGAAGCCGGCCTGAGAATGGATACCATCAAAGATTCTCAGCGCCTGATAGAAAGTGATACCCTGAACTACAGGGTACTGAGCTATACTTTCCAAAACAAAAACAAAAACTACCTGCTGGAGATCGGTAAAACCACCGCAAGCATCAACCAGTATAACAAGCCCCTGCAGCGATTTGCCTTATACGTGCTGATCACCTTGATTGCATTGACCATTCTGATCGACCTTACTTTTATCCGGGTGTTGATCCGTCCACTTGCAAAAATTATCAATATCCGGTTAATAAACAGAAGATTCCCATTTAAAGACGGGCAAAAGCTGGTCCAAACCAGTACAACCGACTTCAAATATCTGGACGAATCCCTGATCCTTTTGATGAACCAGATCAATGAAGCCTTTCATAAAGAAAGGGAATTTACTTCCAATGCATCGCATGAACTGATGACCCCCATTAGTATCCTTCAAAATAAAATGGAAAACCTACTTGCGGAAGAGAGTCTTGATGAACCGACTTCTGTGGCCATTGTGGAAATGATGAAAACAGTAGACCGGTTAAAAAACATCACCAGCTCCCTTCTGTTAATATCAAGGATTGAAAATGATCAATACATCAGAAGGGAACAGGTCAACCTACTTCTGCTCTTCCATGAGATTATAGAAGAGATAAGCCACAGACTGGAAGAGAAACAAATAAAGATCTCACTGGATATCTCGCCCGATGCGATTCTCCATGGTGTAAATAAAGACCTGCTATTCCAGTTGTTTTTTAATCTGATACATAATGCCATAAAATTCAACCGTAATGAAGGGGAGATTTTTATAAAAGATGGCTATTCAAACGATGGTACTTATGAGATCTCGATCACTGATACCGGCATCGGAATCCCGAAAGCAGACCTTCCATTTATTTTTGATCGTTTCATGAAAACAAACCTGGAAGGAAATGCGGGTTATGGACTGGGCCTGGCCATCGTAAAAAGCATTGCACAGTATCACCAGATACAAATTGAGGTCAAATCTGATGTGAATGAAACCACTGTATTCCGCATCCTATTTCCACGGAGCCAAAAAATTCAGGTATAGAAGAACCATTTCTAAACTCCGGCTGTTTAATAAGAATCTATTAAAACTATTATGGAGACGAACAGAAATTACCAGCAGCAAAAAATTAACGGAAGGGACCAAACCGTTATTCTGGATCCTGCACTGACTGCCGAGACTGACGAATGGAATGCTTCCTTTCCAACATCTGGGCCACCGGTTGATCCGGAGGACGAGGACGATGAGGAACAAAGTTTCGAAGAGGACACAGATGATGAATTCCCTACCAGGGAGGATCTGGGGATCGATGACGATGATCCTGGCTTAAACCATGATGAAAATGATGATCTCAGCCTAAATATTGATGAAGGAGATGATGACGAATTGTATTGATGCGGCGGGATCGGACTGGTCATTACAAGGGCTTATTGTTCAGGTAATCGTCTATTAACACGCCGATCTGGTCCAGCAGTTCATTAACCACAAGCCCTTCCCCGCACCAGATTATTCCTAGTTTCCCCTGATCCGGCCATACCGTACCTATTGACGTATGCTGATCAAATATTTCGTATTTAGGCTCTTCCCGGTCGGGAATAACCAGCAAATTCTCTGGCTGCCCTTCAATCATCACCTGGATCTCGAATGGCTCCCAAGGTTCTTCAATTTTTCCCATTTCATTTATGCTCTTTATTTTGGCAACCGCTGATGATAAGTTTCTATTTCTCTCAGGGCCTCAAGAATACCCGTCCTTTGTCTTTGTAACAGCACAATGTGATCAGCGTGAATCGGGTAGTTCTCCAGCACCTTGTCATATTTTTCAATTGCCACCTTTTCTCCCGTTTCAATTGCCGATAAAATTGCAGCGTCGTCTTTGCTGCTCAACGCGTGTTTAATGTCAATCCAGGTGCGATGAAGCGCCCCCAGCACACCGCCTTCTTCATTTTCCGATTCCCCGCCATGCTGTATAATATGATCTTTAAGCTCCTGTGCAAAACCGGTACGCTGGGTAGAATATCTGGAAAATACTGCCTGTAGCTCTATGCTGTTAGTGGCTTCAGTCGCAGACTGGTAACCTTCTTTACCGTCATTCACAATATTCACCAACCCTTTCAGGTCTTTAAGCATCTCTTGATCGTGTTCCATAGCTTACAGATTTGTATCTAATAAACCAAAGAGCAGGAAAATAGTTTTCCAAATCTTAAAAGTGCCTACCCGCTTATGCTTCTTTTTCGAGTATTTCCACAAGCTCCCTGAGCAGGGCCGACTGACGGTCGTTGATATATTTTCCAGCATCAGCCAAGGTAAACCACCTGGCCTGATCTACTTCCGGAAACGTCTTTATCCTTCCCGATTTCGGTGGCCATTCGAGCTCAAAGGTGTTGCAGGTAATGGCCATGGCATCGAGATTGCCGCTTACCGCCCAGCAGTGTACTGTTTTACCACCTTTTTGAACAACCGGCTGCAAGGCAATAAACTTCCCTTCAGGCCTGTACCCTGTTTCTTCTTCAAACTCTCTGAGCGCAACTTCGAGAAGCGCTTCACCAGGCATCGGCTCCCCTTTAGGAACCGTCCACCAGCCCAGATCCTTGTTCTGAAAAAAGGGTCCTCCCGGATGTACCAGAAAAACTTCAAAACCCTTCTCCGTGCCTCTGTACAACAAGATCCCTGCACTTTGCTTCCCCATCATTTTTTCAGCTGTTTATCCCCTATTGCCTTTGCCATATCAATGCCCTTTCCCAATACAGGTTTAAAGATATCCTCCAGTTCATTGGCACGTGCCACTGCGTTAAAGATCGTAAAATCCTTCATCCGCAAACCTGTTTTAACCTCCTCCCAGTGCAAAGGCATCGAAACAGTCGCGCCAGCCTTAGGGCGTAAAGAATAAGGCGCCGCAATGGTGGCATGTGGCCGGTTCTGTAAAAAATCCAGATACATTTTACCTTTCCGGTTACTGACTATGCGTTCCAGGCTTGTAAATTCCGGCAGTTCGCGGTGAACCAAAGTAACAATGATTCTGGCAAACTCCTTGCTCTGTTCATAAGTATATTTATTTCCGAGTGGAATATAAATATGCAGCCCTGTAGAACCGCTCGTCTTGCAATAGCAGGGAACGCCCATATCATCAAGCACCGTTTTCGTTACCTGGGCCGCCAGGATCACCTGATCAAAGGAGTTTTGATCAGGATCAAGATCAATGATGCACCAGGTTGGGTGGTCAGGTTTTTCTATGGTGCTATTCCATGGATGGATCTCAATGCAGGCAAGACTTGCCATATACAGCAGGGTTGCCTCATCGTCCCCTACCAGAAAATGCTTGTCAGAATCATCACCCTCACTGTGATAAAGGTACGTTTTAATCCATTCAGGTGCCTTTCCGGTTACATCCTTTTGATAAAAACTCTTTCCTGTAATCCCGTTGGGATGCCTGTTCATAGACTGCGGGCGGTCTTTCAGATAGGGTAATATGAAGGGTGCGATCTGGTAATAATAATTGATCATGTCGCGCTTGGTTATCTTTTCCAGCGGCCAGAAGACCTTACTTAAATTCGTAAACTTCAAAGTCCGCCCATTTATTTTCTTCACCTGCGTTTCTTCTTTAGGGTTCAGTAAAGTCTTACGCATCGCTTTACCCCTGGGTGCAATCAGCGCTTCATCTGCATGTTTAAGGTCCTCTTTTTTTTGTTCGCTAATGACCTCATCCGTATCGGCTTCTATTTCTAAAACTACCTCTTTTGGTTTTTTATCTTCCCGCATCCCTTCAAAGGAAGGATGCCTCATCACTCCATCAGTGGTCATTTCGGCAAAGCTCACCTCACAGATCAGCTCCGGCTTTAGCCAGGTGGCTTTTGCTTTCGGAGGATTTGGCCTGAACCGGCTCGGCTTATTGATATCAGGCTCCTCCGCAAAAGCAGGTTTATTAATGATCAGCGGTTGAAACTGCTCCAGCATTTCCTTTTGTTTTTGTATATTAAAGCCTGTGCCGATCTTACCGGTATACACAAACTTCCCCTGATCAAATACGCCTACCAATAAGGCACTAAAGGGTTTGTCGCTATCTTTATTATTGGTATAGCCACCAATAACCACCTCCTGCCGCTTATTGGCTTTAATCTTTAACCATTCACGCGTACGGTTGCCGGTGTGGTATTCACTTTCGCTTCGCTTGGCTATAATGCCCTCCAGCCCCATGCGTTTTGCAGCATCCAGAAACCCGATGCCGGAAGTTTCAAAATCCCTGCTCAAAAGAATTGCTGATTTTTCGGGCACCAGGCCAGTCAGGATGGACTTCCGTTCTTTTAATGACAGTCCCGTCAAATTGAAGCCATCATACCACAATATATCAAAAACGTAATACAACAGTTCACCATCAGCTTCACTGCGCCAGTTCTGCAAAGCGCCGAAGTTGGCCATACCTTTCTCATTCACCACGACCACTTCACCATCGACCACTGCATTGATGCCCCAGGCTTTCAGTTCTTCATAAATGGGATAAAATTTCTCATTAAATGACTTATCATTCCTGGATTTGAGTTCTACTTTGCCCTTATTCATAAAGGCCACTGCGCGGTAACCATCCCATTTGATTTCATACATCCAGCCCTCCTCATCAAAAGCCTCATCTACCAGCGTTGCCAGCATGGGCTGAACTTTGTCAAAAAAGGCTTGTTTGACTGACTTTTTAAGCAGGGCCTTCAGATTGCTGCCGGCCGCTTTAACCGATTTGCTTTTTGGTTCAACGGCATTACTGACCTTGTCCACTTCTACAGGCTCATGCGGCTGGGTGTTGCGTCCATAGATCCGGTCCGGTTTTTTTTTCATTTGCTGAATCGTCTTTCTGCTGAGCACTGATTTGTCTTTTAACAGTATATCCTCCTTTTTGGCATACTTATCTTCCAGTTTCATGAGCAGCCAGCTATTCTCCCCCCTTCCGTAAGCTTTCACGAGTGCAAATTCGCCCTTAAGTTTTTTACCATTTAGTATTATTTTAATCTTGCCGCTATGAAGCTGGCTCAGCAGCTGTTTCTCCTGTTTTTTTATCCCCCCCTCAACAGGTTCAGCAGTGGTATAGGTACCTTCATCCCATACAATCACTGTCCCACCACCATACTGTCCCTTAGGAATACCCCCTTCAAAATTACGATAGTCGTAAGGGTGATCTTCCACCATCATGGCCAGACGCTTCACATCCGGATCAGTAGAAGGCCCCTTTGGTACCGCCCAGCTTTTCAGCACGCCATCCATTTCGAGCCGAAAATCGTAATGTAAATGCGAAGCGTCGTGTTTCTGTATCACAAAACGCAGCTCTTTCCCGGATGCTTCACCACCGTCAGGCTCAGGTGTCTCCTTAAACGACCTTTTCTTTTTATATTCGGTAAGACTCATTGCAGGCAGATAAAACTAATCATGAACTCATTTTAATCCGGCGCGAATCGCCCTGGCCATCTTATCATGTTTCTCCAGTATGGGCAGCATTTTGGCAGCAAAATCTCTAATTTCAGGCCTTAAACTGCTTGCAGACCTGAAAAGATCCAGCGTTTTCACATGATCGTTGACCATCATGTCCATATAATGAACATCGAATTCCTTTCCGGAATATTTTTTCAGTGCTTCGACATGTGCTTTCACCTCCGGAAGATAGCCCTCAGGTACGAGTATCTTGAGTTTTCGCGCAATCATTTTCAGCTCCGTATTGGCCTTACTATGGTCAGCTACCATTTGCGCCGCAAATTTCTTTACTTCTGCATGAGCCGATTGCTTTAAAGCCAGCTTGCCCAACTCAACTTCTACCAAACCACCAATTGCTGCAGTATCAAGAAAAGCATCACCATCTTCATCTACCTTACTTAGATGCGTTATATTTCTTGGATTTTTTAGGGTGTCTTTCCGCTGAACCGAATCGGGATCGCCGGCAGAGGCACTGTCTAACTGCCTATTCCCCTCCTTGTCAGTACCCTGACAAGCCGCAAAACAGAGGCAGATCATCAGCATTAAAAAATTAGTTGTTGTCGTCTTCATCTGTCTATTGTTTATGATTATTAGATGGAACCTTTGATGATAGGGAACAGCAGCTGTTATATATTTGTTTTATACGGATTTTTATTGTCCAGCAGTCCTTTAACCAGTGCTTTCCACTGCGGATAAGAAAAACCAAGCTTCGCTCCCCAGCCTACAAACATATTACGAATATTATCCATCGTATCTTCCGTATCGGTATTTGGCACTTCATTTCTCCCATGTTCTTCCGCGTAAACGGTATTTTTTATGCGTTTAACCTGAAAGGTTGAAGTGGCCTCAGCCTGGAGAAAATGGGCCACATTTTGGTCATCACCGGAAGGATTGGCTGCAGGCCGTACGGTCAAACTCAATACTTCGGCCCCATCCTCCAGTTCATCCCTGATCTGTTCAATGACCACCCAGTCGTATCCCTTTCCTGCTTTTGTACCTGGCCCGGGGATATCAATCTTGATATGATCTCCGTCGGTAGCCTTACGCTGCACTTCTTTCCCCTGTGCATCGGTTAAAGAAAATGCCGACATTGGGACATCAGCAATTTCTGCCCAATGATTAACGTCCAGCAAACGCTCCTTAACGACCCTAAAAAAAAGTATGGCTTCCTCTTCAGATCCAAGTTCAGTCTTTTCTACCGCATTCATTTCAGTCCCGGTATGCTGTGCCGGAACATGATCCTTTCCAAAATCGTTTTCCATATTTGTTTCCATCGTTCTATGTTAGAAATAACTTTATCAGGCAAAAGGCACCAATGCACTACATCGGTAAGAGGCCATCTTTAACCATCTGGTCTATCAATACCTTAGGGTATGTCCTTACAAAATTATCAATGGAACCAGGGTTAACGGTTTCAGACTGTGCCGACCAGATCAGTTTATTGCTTCCGAGGTCGTACAGGTTGGTTTCCATAAAATACGTCTTGTCTGTTACATAGTAGCCGGGCTCATAAAATCTCGGTCCCCAATAATTGTAGTAACTATAAAATCCTCCATACCACCTGTAATAAGGGTAAGGCGAGTAAGACCTATATCCGGGAACATAGCGGGTTTCGCTTTCTTTATTAATCAACGATATGGTAAGAATAGCGTCGGCACCTGAATTCTTGATCCGAGACAGCAGCTGCTTTTCCGCTGGTATTTTTTGATAAAAATCAGGGCTGAAATAATCACTACCGCTTACCGTTTTGACATTTTTTAATAGTGCGAGCTCCGCTAGTCCCCTT
This sequence comes from uncultured Pedobacter sp., assembly GCA_946478755.1. The sequence continues at coordinate 17,113 of CAMLDJ010000056.1, forward strand.
TCCAACTCAGTCCTTACTTTCATATTCCTGGTCAGAGAGGCGATAAAAATTGTTTTGACAGTCAGCATTTTCTGTTTCGCAGCGGGATCTACCCAGGATCCTGTAATTCTTGTGACCGGACTGCAAGACCATACCACCCCACTGATCAGCAGGATGATAAATAACTTTATACATTTCATAACCAATGTTTTACCTTAATAACATAAGGCTACTAAAAAGGTTTGAGTGTCATCCGTTCATAGCGATCATCTGAATGGCAAAAGGATTTTAAAAACCGCCCCCTTGTCATTTGTTGCCGTGATGGTTCCCCCATGAGCAGTAACGCATTGTTTTGCAATGGCGAGTCCAAGGCCCGTTCCGTTCTTTTTATTCATGGTAGTAAATGGTTCAAAAAGGGTTTTGATGATCCCCGCATCAATTCCCGGTCCATTATCACGGACCGTAATGGATAACTGACCCACTGTTTCACTAGCCCTAATTTCCAGGACCGGATTCTCTACCTTTTTGTCGCATAACACCTCCAGCGCATTGCTAATCAGATTCATCATTGCCCGCTTGATCTTTCGTTCTTCAAGCTGCGCAACCAGATCATCCGGAATGGATTGTTGAATGGGTATTCCTTGTTGGTTAGCAGAGCCGAGGGCAAGCTTAACCGCAGCACCAATTACATTCTTCAAATTTACGGCTTCCTTTTTAACCGGGCTTTCCCTGATAAAATCTAAAAAATCCTCAAATATTTCGGAAGCCTGCACGGCACATTCATCCAGCGCATTGATCAGTTCCTGTTCCCCGCTTTCCTCCCGCATCATGGCCGTAATCACTTTCATATTCTGAATGGGCGAACGCAGATCATGCATCACCATACCAATTGCTTTTCCGACAATAGAAAGCTTCTCCTTTTGGATTAATTGCTCATTTAATTCTGCATTTCTAATCGCCTGGGCAGCATTTTGCACAAACAGCTTGAGCAAATACATTTTCTCTGTTTTTAGTTTCTCCTGCTTTTGCAGCACCGCAAAAACCGAATAGCAGTCGAGCCTGGCCAAAACCAGCTCATCCAGCTGAACCACTTCGTCGGCTTTTATTTCAATGTTTTTCACCCTTAAGATTAATTCATCCAGGTTAATTCTTTCATCAATAGCCCCTATTGAAAGGATCTTTTCGTAGCTAAAATCATCGCTCAGCCTTCCCAGCAAAGCCATATCTGTTCCCACCGAGGCAGCCAGCTGTTCAAGAATATTTTTGAGCAGGGAATTTAACTGCAGTTCATTTAAACCGATGGATGAGATGGATGCAATTAACTTCTCCAGATTGCGGAGCCTGTCGTAATCAGTTGCCGCTTTTGTTGCCAGTAAGACAATTTCCTCAGCAGCATATGGCTTACAATGATAACCGACATTTTGCCCGGCCTGACCGACAATATCTTCTATAGTGCGGTCGCTGTAAGCTGTGATAAAAATAATTTCCGCCTGGCTGTCATGCCTACGAATTTGCATCGCAGTCTCCAAACCGTCCCAACCCGGCATTCGGATATCCAGAAAAATGACTGCATAAGGATGGCCTTCCTGGATCGCTCTTTTAACCAGCTCTACGCCCTCCATGCCGTTAGCGGCTTTGTCTACCGTGAAAACAGGGATTTTAGAAGTCCGCGGCATTAATATTGGCTCTGGGGTATCAAACAAAATACTGGCTGCCTTACTGATATGAGTATCTGTTAAGGGAAGTTTTCGGGGCACCAGAATTTCTTCAATATTATCGCGCACCATTTCTTCATCGTCAATCACTAACACGGAGGTATTTACTTGGTTCATTATAAAATATTTAGGGACGGATTCTCGGACAAACTCAAATGGCAAACTTAATCAGGGTTGTTGCCCCCATACCGGGGCCCTCGCTGTTGATATGAATTGCACCTGCGTGGCTCTCTATAATAGATCTGCAATTGTACAAGCCCAAACCAGTGCCCGTATTTTTGGTGGTAAAGCCACGGTCAAAAAGACTGGCAGCTGTGGCTGAATCAAAGCCCTTACCGGTATCCTTAATGATCAGCTGCAGTAAGTTATTCTGCATCAACAATTCAATACTTATCCTTTTTTCAGGGGCATCTAAATCTATCGCTTCAATGCTGTTCTTCAACAGATTTAAAATGACCTGCATCAACTTCGTCCGGTCTCCCTTAACCATAGGTTTCTGCTCGGCCGTATTAAAGCTAAGCGTAATGCCTTTCTTATCATAAGAGGCGAACAGCATAGACTGGCAGTCCTCGATGATTTCCTTCAGGTTAACCGGCTTGCGCTCAGGCGCACCATGACCCGTTACGTAATGACGCTGGATATTGAGAATTTCCTGAATGTGGCTGATGATATTCAACTGTTCAGTGATCGCGCGGTTGGTTTCTTCATAAGTGTCTTTTTGCGCTTTGGCAATTCCATCCATCAGATCCAGCAAGGCCCTGGCTTTCTGATCACCCAGCGCGGTAGCCAGTGCTGCCTGCTGGACTTTTAAAAAGCCGGCCACATTTTGCAGATTCTCTATATTGTTCTGCTCCATAGACCGGCTAAGCCGGGTCAGGTAGGAGCCGAAACCTACAACTGCATTTCCTATGTCATGCAATACTTCTGATGCGATTTCAAACTTACCCTTGGCAACAGCACTGTCCAGATTGGCCTGCTGCATCGCCTGTTCTTCCAGGCGCTTACGGCTGAAATCCTCAAAGCTCATAATGATGCAATCCTCAAACATTTTGGTAACGCTAAACTGAAAATGCTTTTCACTCTGATCATGCGGAGGAGGCAGTACAAAACGGTGTAAATCGTTGTGTATAATTTGTCCTCTTGGCTGTTCCGAAGTACGGATTTTTTCTGACAGTCCCGGATAAATATGATCCAATATGGGGTAAATGTTAGTGGCATCTACCTGGTAGATCTCACATAGCGGGTGCAACAGGGACTGCCCTATTAAGTTGAGTTGTATCACTTCTCCCTTTCCGTCGATTTCCACCAATCCAAGCGGGGCATAGGTAAAAATAGCATTAAATTTTTCATCGGAAAGGTCTGATTGCTGTTTCATGGGATGATTGCTTATCATAAAAAAATACGCATTAGCAGCGCATATCCCTAAACTTAATGTTTTCAAATTACATCTGGAAATATTTAAACAGTAAATTTTTACACTAAAAAAGCCGGGACAGCTTTTACTGTCTCCGGCTTCTGTTGCTACACGCTAAGCTTTTACTTTGCGGGCGTAATTGTTATTTTTCTGAACTCGATCGGCATGTGATCTCCCTGCAGGTAAATCGGCCCCGGTTCACCTTCGTTACTATCTAAGGCCCCGCCGGTTATCCCAGGAATCTCCTGGTTGCTGATAATTGTTTTGCCATTCGCTACCACAGTCACCATTCTGCCAACCAATGTAATGTCGTAAGTCTGCCATTGGCCTGGCCCAAGTGTTACCATCTCATTAGCAGTAAGGAAACCGTAGATTCCACCAAACAGCACACTGTTAGGATGTGCATCCTTCGGACTATCTTCTATTTGCGTTTCGTAACGGCCTCTTAAATATACACCGCTGTTCCCGCCTTTTTGATACCTGAATTCGACCTGAAGTTTAAAGTCGTTAAATTTCTGCTCCGTCACCAGGTTTGAACCCGCCTTCGGACTGGTGAGAATACCCTCTTTTACCAGCCATTGGTTCGGACCGGTAGCTTTCCAGCCGGACAGGTCCTTTCCGTTGAATAAATTGATGGATTTGCCCCATACAGGTATTGCTGTCCTTTTTAAATAAGGTGCTTTTACGCCGGTCCAGCTATATTTCTTTCCTTCACTTGTTATCATGGTACCTTGAATTCCGGAGGCTGTCAATTCTCCCTGAATTACAAAATTTGCAGTTCCACGCTCCCATTGCGGTGGGATTTCAAATCTGAACTTGCCGTTATCAAATTTTAATTCGGCTACAGGGCGCGCGCTACCCGACGAAGCAACAAAATGCCCGACCAAAGTGCGGAAACCAGAAAGTTTAACTTCGAGCCAGGAAGGAACCGCTTTTCCGTTCTCATCAACAGTAAGGTCCCAGCGGCCAATCAGTTCTTTGGGATCGGCTGCCTGCTGTGTGTTGACCTGGCATTTTGCTGAAGCAAACAAACAGTTGGCAGAGCCAGTCACCAGCAGACAGCTCATACCCCATACAAGGATTTTTTTACGCATACGAATCATTATTTTTGAATATTATTTGTGTTTCTCGGTCTGGCCGAATTCCCGGCGTTGGCAAGAGATGACAAGATAAGATTTATTTATTTTGTGTACAAGCTGCTGGCTGCGCATCCAGGATTCGGGTTAAGGTTTGCTGGAGAGGAAATCCGGACTAAACCTGATCATCAGGTAAGCCCATTTAGGTGTCTTATCGAACTCAGCGGCCGCTGCATCGTTTAGCGCCTGTCCTTTGGCAAATGGCATACTGGAAGTGGCCTTCATCATGGAATAACCCAATTCGATATTGGTAAACTTGTTCATGCTATAATTCAGCAGCAGATCTGCCTCTTTACCAAGATTCCTGCCTACCAAACTTCCATCTGCTTTTTTCATATCCTGATTCAGGCTGAAGGCATGCAGATCAAGACCAATGGCAAAAGTGTTGGCAGTATATTTCAATTTCACATAAGGGTTATTTAACCCCCCTTTTGGAGAACCACTGCCAGTATAAAAGTAATCCATATAACCCCAAAACTTATGTGGTGTACCATATAATGGGTCGAACGAATTATTTTTAGTCAATATGACATCGTCAGGCCTGGTGCCGGAAAGTACATCGTAACCAGGCGTGATGCTAAACAGCCCTTTTTGATAAGTTGCGGCCAGAGAGTAATGAAAGGCATTCATGCGATTGCCATCGCGGTCGTCGCCCGACTGCCGGTAGTAAGCAGCTTGTATCGCGACCTTACCAAGTCCGGATGTGTTGCCGAAAGTAGGATTTACCATGAGACCGTAAGTATAACGGCTGTTGGTACCGTAGTTATAGGTATCTGACGGACTACCTGCGACAAATCGGCGACCATAAACATACCCGGCAGCAGGACTGCCAATGGAATCAAGCTTATATTTTCCAAAGTTATCGTTAAAGAACAGCGCTGAGACTTTGGTCTGCCTGAATTTCCTGCTGATGTACAAGCTGGTAAATGACTTGTAATTTTGGGTGGCACCGTTTGTACCCACGGGATTGCTATATACGGGAATACCTCCTTTGGCGCTGTTGTTAGCTGCATTACCTCCAGGCGCCAATGGGACCAAACCAGCTGGAAGCGGAACCACTGTACCCAAACTATTTTTTACAAAAGCCGGCAGGTTACCTGGCACATAATTGGTATTGGTTAGGCCGACTCCGTCTGAGTTTTGATTATAAGCATACCCAAAATCTGCCTGCCAACCATGATGTAAAAGCTTTAACAAGGCCATATCGTGTCTGCGGCCCTGCTGCAGCCAGTCCAGGTTACCCATCAGACGGGCATCGTCGTAGATTAGCTCCTGCCTCCCGATTTTGAAGGAGAGCTGGTCGACCAGTTTAAATTTAATATTGGTATCAGCCCTATTTGCTAATGTCAGTTCGGCCCATCCTTCATGCAACATAAAGCGGTTCCCATCTACCGCAGATACGGTTGAAGCGTCCGCTCCCCATATCCTGACATCCTGAATGCTTACACCGAATGTTAGAAAATCCCATTTATACCTAAAACTCAGCCGGGTTCGCTGCGAAATAAAACCCGCTTGTTTGGCGCCAGACGGCACCAGATTACCATATCCATCACGAATTTCGCCGCGGGGGCGTAATTGTCCTGCAAGACTAAACTGGGCTTTTACGGTATCGGATCGGAAGCTAACGGCGAGCAAAAATACCGTGCATACTACAAGTTTATTACGTACATTTTTATACATTTGAAAAGGTTTTTGATTGTTAAAGCGATGGAAAACTATCTGCCTCACCGGAAGTCCCAATTCCGGCGGGGCTATTTTTTGTGGTTATATTTTCTTCATAAGCAAATATCTATTTTTCATGAAACACCGGGTTTAATTGGCATAAATATATAATTTTTAATATAAAATAACAATTAAACACAAACAAAACACCAAAAATATAGGACATATATCATATATTTCAAATATAAAGACCAATAAAACATAAAAAAAAGAGATATAATGATAAAATATTCAACAAAAACATTTATAAACAATATAATATTAACTTTTCATATTACAAATAGCATCTAAAATTCAAAATAAACAACTTAATTTTAGAAAAACACCGATTAATAAAATAAAATCAGTCAAAAATCAAGACTAAAACCACATAAAATCCATAGATAAAAAAAACACCTTCATTAAAAAATCACAGAAAACCTAAAAAAGGCAAGCTACAATTTACTAATAATTAAAAATACAATATACTTACCTGCTCTTTAGGGATGAAGAGCCATGTCTCGTCCTAAAAAAGCTATACGCCAAACTTATTAATACTTAATAGTACCTGCACAATTTCAAAAGAGGTAAAAGGCAATAAATTTGGGTGTTTTGTATTTAGAATCCTTCAAAAAAAGAAGTTGTTGCGGAGGCAGAACGTGAGGAGAATTTGACCCTTGTATGTGAACGGCATGGAATAAGCAGGAAGCGAAGCTTAGCATCGTTCCCTACCGGATGATGGCGAGTCCAAATTATTACCTGATATACTTTGTTATTTAAGCTTTGGAATTTCTTCGTCCCGATCTAGAACGTTTTTGATTTTGTTTGCATTTTCCATCAACTCGGTAAGATAAACCCAGTTTTCTTTTTCAATACATGACTTAAACTTTCTCAGCTGGGTAATATGTTCATTTAGCACATCGAGCACATTTTCCTTATTCTGTTTAAATATAGGCATCCACATCGCAGGGCTGCTTTTCGCAAGGCGTACTGTACTTTCAAACCCCGCACTTGCCAGTTCGAATATGGCATTTTCTTCTTTTTCCTTTTCCAGGACAGTATTGGCTAAAGCAAAGGAAGTAATGTGGGAAATATGGCTGACATAGGCCACGTGTACATCATGGTCCTTCCCTTCCATATAGACATTATACATGCCAAGCAAGGTATACAACTGTTCTACTGTGGCAAGCGCATCCTTATCGCTTTCCGTTGCATTGCAGATAACATTTGCCCGTCCACTGAAGGCATCCGTTGTTGCCGCTTCGGGTCCACTAAATTCTGTACCCCACATCGGG
>CAMLDJ010000057.1 GCA_946478755.1 uncultured Pedobacter sp.
CGAAAATTATATATTCGTAAATACTTAATCCCTCCTCAACTTTCTTGCCTGATCCCTAATTTTTTAAACCTTGCTCCACAACATTTGGCATTGATCCTAACAAGATTACCGCCAAAAGTTCTGGAGCAGGTCCGAACGGTCACTTTGCTCTGGAATCATGTAGACAATTTGGAACGGAATCCAAGGTCAGGTTATTTGCGGAATGAGAGATCACTTTCACATGCCTGCTTCATCAAACTGACTCGTCCTGGATCAGATACGTTTGTAGCACTACTTTTCAGTTCATTGACTTTTCACGAATTTTCGTATTTTACACAATCCGGTTTTTAAGAGGGGGGGTGCAGTGTTTTTATGAGGGGTAATAACATAAACAAATTAGAAATTTTCAGCCATTACATGAAAGCCAGAATTATAAGCCTGTTATATATTCTTTTCTGTTCTTTTGTGGCAAACGCACAGAAAGCCGTTGAAGCTAACAGCTTAGTAGAACAGCATATTTTCATGTTTGACGAAATTGAACAGCTCGAAGATCCTGCAGGGAAATTAACTTTAAACGATGTTTTAACTCATTATAATTCTAGTTTTAAGCCTAGTCTGAGAAGTACTCCTCAAAATGATAACCGGAAATCTGTTTATTGGTATAGGATCAAACTGACTTGGTCGGCAGCGTTAAATAAAAGATTTTTACTTGAGTTTTATGATCAATCTATTGATGACATAAAGGCTTTTATTCCCATTGCGAAAGACAAATACAAGGTCATAGAAATGGGAGATGCACAAAAATTTGATAACCGCAGCTTTAGGCATAAAAATTTTGAAATAGAATTAGATAAAATACCTGACGGAGAAAGTATCTTTTATTTTAGAATTCAATCAGAGGACGGTGCATTGGTGGTCATAGTCCTTCGATCCATACACAGGTTCATAGCATATGCTTTAAACGAATATTTAGGTTTCGGAATTTTCTATGGCATGATACTGATATTCAGTCTCTATAATTTAATTATGTTCTTATATGTGCAGCAGAAGCAATATTTGTATTATGTAATTTATATTCTCTCCGTTGGCTTATATGAAACCTGTATCGATGGCATTGCTTATCAATATTTATGGCCCGGCAGTCCCGCCTGGAATCAGGTAGCCTATGCAGTGGCGCTCTGCTGTATGAGTGTTTTTGCACTTCTTTTTACACAGAAATTACTTCATGTAAAAACAAAAGCTCCGGTACTCAATAAGTTAATAAACGCACTAATCCTATTACGGATCACCGCCTTCTTCCTCATTTACTTTTTAGACAGGGAATTGTTTCAGTATAAATCTATTGAAGTAATCCCTTTAACGCTTGCTTTTTATTCTGGCATTTATATATACAGGAAAGGGTATAGGCCTGCAAGGTTCCTGGTGTTAGGGTATAGTTTTTTGTTTTTTGGATTTACTTTAAAATTTTTAATTGCACTAGGAGTTAACTGGCTTAATTTTAACGTCGTAGCATATTATGCTCTCACCATATGTTTCATTATTGAGATGGCTTTCTTTTCGCTCTCCGTTGGCGACCAGGTACATCTTCTTAAAAAGAAAAAGGAAAAAGCGCAGAGGGCTACAATCCGCCAAATGCGCGCTAATGAAAAATTAAAAGACTCCATTAATAAGGAGCTTGAAACTAAGGTGGAAGAGCGTACGAGAGAAGTGTTTGAAAAATCTGCGATCATTGAACAGCAATATCTTCAGCTTCGGGATACGAATGAACTGCTTAAATCGCAATCCGAGGAGATTTCAAGGATGAATGCGCTTTTGAAAAATGATAATCAGGTCTTGAGGGTCGATATAGAAAAGGTTACAAGAGCTAGGATCATGTCGACCGATGTGGACTTTACGGAGTTTAGTAAGATCTATCCAGATAAAGAAAGCTGTTTTGAATTTTTAGCTCAGTTAAAATGGAGTAAAGGCTATGCCTGTAAGAAATGCGGAAGCAGTAATTATACTTCGGGACATTCTTCTTACAGCAGGCGATGTTCAAAGTGCGGCTACGAAGAATCGGTAATGATGAATACTATTTTTCAAAATACCCGCATTCCTATTAATAAATCCTTTTATATGATTTTCCTTATTTACACCAGTAAGGGAAAAATCTCCTCCCATAAATTGTCGGAAATTCTGGAGATTAGGCAAAACACCTGTCTGGCTTACAGCGGTAAAATCAAAAAGCTGATGGATGAGCGAAAAAAAGAGCTTAAAAACGCCGGTGAAATGGGTTGGAGTAAGCTTGTTTATGAAGAAAACTGATTTTTTTGGAAAAAAAAAGCACTTGGTACTATTGCGTATCGGCCGCTCTTCTAATGACCTGCCCGTTATTCGCTCAGCAGTTGTTAATCAACATTTAAGTTAAAAAATCATTTGGTACTAAAGCGCATCAATTTTCATATATACTCCTATTTATCAGCATTTTACGTAATTTTTTTTACTCATATCTATTGATTTATTGCATCCTGTTGCATTACTTTACAAAATCAATTGAACCAAATATTTCCAAGAAACCGGTTTCTTGCTTATTTTTTACTAACCAAACAATATGAAAGCGAAGATTAAAGTGTTTTTAACGCTTGCATTAGCCTTATGCAGCTATGCAACCGCTATGGCGCAAGAAATTAAAGTTACAGGTACAGTTAAAGACAAAACCGGTGGTCCCCTGGTAGGTGTGTCTATTGTATTAGAAGGAACAAAACGAGGCACCTCAAGCGGTGCGACTGGGGAATTCTCTATAACGGCAGCTAAGGGCGCTGTTTTACTTTTTAACATGGTGGGATTTAAATCCCAAAAAATAAACGTTAATAATAGCGCGCTAAATGTCACCCTTTTAGACGATCAAAAAGCGTTGACTGAAATAGTAGTTGTAGGATACGGCAGCCAGCGAAAGGGTGATATCACAGGCTCTGTTGCTTCCATATCAGACGAAGTATTTGAATCAAGGCCTAACACACAATTTGGAAATCTTATTCAGGGAAAGACAGCTGGTGTTCAGGTCATTACATCTTCTGGGAAGCCTTCTGGAGAATTTAACATTCGGATTAGGGGGACAAGTTCAATTACTTCCTCAAGTGAGCCTTTGTATGTAATGGATGGCATTCCTATAGGAGATACCCGAAGTATAAACCCAGCCGATATTGAAAGTATATCGATATTAAAAGACGCGTCTTCTGCAGCTATATACGGGGCTCAGGGAGCAAACGGGGTAGTACTCATCACCACTAAAAAAGGTAAAATCGGAAAAGCCAAGGTAGACTTTAACTCATATATGGGTAGCTCAAGCGTTTGGAAAAGGATGGATCTTTTAAATGCAGATCAATACAAGGCCTTAATGACTGAAATGGGTCAGAATACCGATTGGAGTCTGTATACTGCGAATACCGATTGGCAGGACAAAATTTTCCAGAACGGGCGTTCTCAGAATTATCAGCTTTCCATGTCGGGCAGGAACGATAAAACAGGTTATTATATTTCAGGTGGGTGGATGCAGCAAGTGGGTGCGGTTAGAAGTGCAGAAATGGACCGTGGTAATTTTAAGGTAAATCTTGACCAGAAGATAAATAATTGGTTTAAAGTCGGTACAAATATGACCTATACCCGGTACCATGACGTGAATTTAAACGATAATGGGGGAGGTGTAATTCTTGAAATGCTTGCCGCTCCTCCTGTTATTGATATATACAATGCTGATGGGACCTTTACCAGAAACCCATTCCAAGATTGGGAGAACCCGGTTGCTGCTACCGATGCAGAAGACAAGGGATATACAACTCAACGTTTATTAGGAAACGTGTTCTCTGAAATTAATTTTATTCCTGAACTTAAATTAAGAACCAGTGTAGGAATGGATTATATTAATTCTACTTATCAGAGTTTTCGGGATCCTATTCGTACCGGTTGGGGAAGAGCCAATGGTGGTATCAGCCAATATAATACAAATTTGTCAAACTATTGGATTGTAGACAACGCGTTATCTTATGCAAAAAAAATACAAAAACATAATTTTAGTGCTTTAGCAGCGATTGTTTTTCAGAAGACTAACTGGGAAAGTAGCTCTATCGAAAGGAGGGGATTTACTGGACTGTCTGTTGTAACTCCCAATGGTGGGGCCACTGTAACAACAGCAACAGCAAGCAGGTCAGCTAGAGCGAATCAATCTTATCTAAGCCGTTTAACCTACGATTATGATGGTAGATATTTGTTCACGGCTAATTTTAGAGCAGACAATTCATCAAATTTTGGCCCGGGACATAGATGGGGTTATTTCCCTTCATTTTCAACAGGATGGAGGATATCGCAGGAGAAATTTTTCAACGCCGATTTTGTGAATGATTTAAAATTAAGAGCAGGCTGGGGAGTGGTTGGAAATGATAATATTAGTGCTTATGCTTATTTGCCACGTGTAGGTGTTACAGCAAGTTACCCTATCGGCGGCACAATTTTACCAGGAACTTTCCCTGCAAGTATTGGTAATTCTGATTTAAAATGGGAAGAGACTCAACAAACCAATCTGGCAGTGGATCTAAGTATGTTACATTCAAGAGTTAATTTTACTGCCGAAATTTACAAAAAGACAACCAACGATCTTTTATTAGAGATGCCTTTGCCAAATATTACAGGGTTTAGCTCTGGTATTCAGAATGTAGGTTCAATACAAAATAAAGGATTGGAGTTTTTATTAAATACTAAAAACTTTGTAAATAAATTTCAGTGGGAGACAGACTTTAACATATCCTTTAACAGGAATAAAGTGTTAAATATAGTTGGGCAACAAATTAATGGTGGTGGCCTTTCGGTAAGAGGTGATGTTACATTGAATAAAGAGGGTTATCCCCTAGGAATATTCTATGGTTATATTGCCGATGTTGTTGATCCGGCTACTGGAAACCTTTTTTATCTTGACGCAAAAGGCAATAGCACTTTTAATCCAGATCCTGCCACAGACAGGGTAATTATAGGAAATCCTAACCCTGACTTTATTTATGGACTTACCAATACGTTTTCGTTTAAAAACTTTGGCCTAAGCGTTTTCTTGCAAGGTACCCAAGGGAATGATGCATTTAATGCCAGTCGTATAGAAATGGAAGCAATGGAAGTGCCTAAAAACCAATCAGCTGCTGTTCTCAGAAGATGGATCCAACCAGGAGATGTCACAGATATTCCGCGTCCAGGTAATACGAATAACTCCAAAATTTCTACACGTTTTGTGGAAGACGGCTCTTTTTTGAGAGTGAAAACAGCAACATTGAGTTATGATTTACCTAAAGCGCTATTAAATAGAGCTAAAATAGCTAATGCAAGACTATATGTGACAGGAGAAAACCTGTTCACCATAACCGGCTATTCAGGCTTCGATCCCGAGGTAAACTCTGGCGGAGGCTCTAATACTGTTCAAGGAATTGACTATGGAACATATCCGCAGACCCGCAACCTGATTTTTGGCCTAAGTGTTTCATTTTAAATAACAATTATATGAAAAATATAACTACTTGCTTTTTTACAGCCTTAATTCTGTTGACGGCATCTTCTTGCAAAAAGTTTACAGATTTAAAACCTGTTTCCGAAGCTACAGCAGCAAACGCTTATAACACCGCACAAGATGCAGAAGGAGCCTTGATTGGCGTGTACGAGTCCTTCCGTTCACAGGAATATTATATTTGGGACAACATCGTATTGAGCGATGTGATTTCTGATAATTACTATGCAGGGGGCGATGATCCTAATAATATTGCGATTGACAAATTGAATCTTTCAGCAGATAATCCCAGAATTTTAAATGACTGGAAATCCCTGTATAATGCCATATTAAAAGCAAATATGGTATTGGATAAAGTTCCCAATATTCAGGATGCAAAACTCGACCTGAGCAAGAGAAGAGCTCAAATTTTAGGCGAAGCTGCATTTTTAAGGGCTTACAACTATTATCAGTTAGTCACTTTATTTGGAGGAGTTCCTATTGTAATTTCACCTATTACTTCAACCGAACCCAGCGCAACTAATATTCCAAAGTCAAGTGAAGAAGAGGTTTATGCCCAAATCATTAAAGACCTTGAATTTGCTCTGGATAACAGATTGCCAGACAAACACGATGGCGAGATTAGTATAAGCAAAGGAAGAGCAACAAAAGGTGCTGCTAATGCCCTACTTGCTAAAGCGTACGCGCAGAAGCCAGCAAAGGACTATACTAAGATGTTACAATACTGTGATGCTGTTATAAACAGCCCTTTAGGATACAAATTGCTTAGTAATTATGACTTCCTTTTTGATGGCAGTCATTACAATAATGAGGAATCCATTTTAGAAGCTCAATTTACAGGGACTACAGGTGGAAGCGGGAATTACGGTTCATCTTTATTATTGCCTCCATCTATTACCATTGACACCTGGAGGAAATTTGTAACGCCTTCTCATGATCTTGTAAATGCATTTGATGCTGCGGGAGATAACGTTCGTAAAAATGCTTCGATCAAATTCGAATCTGCACCTTGGATTGATGAATACTGGGAAAACAAAATCAATTCAGTAATACCATTTGCCTATAAATGGAGAAGCAAGTCAGGCTGGGATAACAGCACCAGCAGACAGTACATGTTGAGATTAGCAGACGTTATTCTTTTAAAAGCGGAAGCTATGAATGAGCTTAATCAGCCTGCCGAAGAGGTTAAAAATGTTCTCCTACAAATTAGACAGCGGGTAGGCTTAGGAAATGTTTCAGCTACTACTAAAGAAGGATTAAGAACAGCGATTTTAAACGAAAGAAGGCTGGAATTTGCTCAGGAAGGACAGCGCTGGAACGACCTTAAACGCTACGGTCTTGCAGTAGGAACGATGAATAATTTAAATGAGATAGATCTCCGAACTAATACAAAGACGAATTATAATGCCACTGCCTCGAAACTCTTACTGCCAATTCCGCAGCAAGAGCTGAACAGAAACAGCAAGTTAGTTCAAAACCCAGGTTATTAAAAAACAAGCTTATAAGTAAATATAATTAAGATGAAACAATATATAATAAAGATATTAAGTGTCTGTCTGATGGTTGCTTTTGTCAGCTGCGAGAAGGATGAGCGCCCAGCTGCAGCGACAGTCGATTTCTCGTATACGGCGAGTAACCTTTCTGTCGCCTTCTCAAACCAGTCAACCAATTCGCGTTACTTTTCCTGGAATTTTGGAGACGGTGCGGCTGAAGTTACATCGATGTCTGCTTCCCATTCTTATGAGGATGAAGGAACGTACACGGTAACCTTAACCACAACTGGTAGGGATGGCTCTACACAAACAAAAACTCAGGAAGTAACCGTAAAGGCTGCGCCAAATTTTGTTCAAGGTGGTAAAATGAATACTACCGATGCTTCAGCCTGGAGCCATATCACATTTTCGACAGGCGTAACGTTTGCCATAGAAAATGGCAAAATGGTTGCTAAAGGAGGAGGCTGGGGACATGCGGGAGTTTACCAAAAAATAGGTGTTACCGCAGGTAAAAGCTACGTTCTTGACATGGTTATCTCTGGAGGCGGAGCTGAAGATACCTGGTTCGAAGTATATGTAGACTCAACGGCACCTGCTGCTGGAATGACAGACTATAGCTTCGGCGGAAAGAGAATGGGTTTTAGTACCTGGTGCTACGGGAATAACAAAGCATTTGACGGTATTTTATCGTCGCCTGGGATCGCCTGTGAAGATGCAATAGGGAAGAATACCATAAGCTTCCAGCAAAGCGGAGATGTTTATCTGGTGATAAGAATAGGCGGCAGCAATTTAGGCTCTACCGGAATATCAATAGACAATGTTTCACTTACTGAAAAAGAGTAAGAAATGGACTTCTATTACCGTTGATTTTAACCAACAGAATTAAAAAATAATGCAGGGCTTTAGCCACATTAACCTGGCTAAAAGCCCCGCATCAATTGACAAGCTCAGTGGCGAGGGAAAGACTCAATTTGATTTTCTAAAAAATAAACTCATGAACAAGAACGGAAGAAATCTCTGCAAGCTATTTGCTTTATTAATGACAATTGTGGTGGGGTGTAAAACAAAGGAACAAATCGCTCCTATAAAAACGCCGGAAGTAATAACACAAACGAAGTCGGATGTGGAGTTTTGGTTAACAAATAATGACAAAAGTTCGCTTTTCAAAAAACAGAATCTGGTCTTGTCATTTTCTGGAACTTCGAATTCAAATCCTACTATAGAAATCGATACTACTCAATCCTATCAAAGTATTGATGGTTTTGGTTTTAGCCTAACCGGGGGAAGTGCCACGTTGCTCAATTCATTAGGAGCAAGTTATCAGGACACCACTTTAAAAGAACTTTTTGGAACGAATGGAAATAACATCGGTACAAGTTATTTAAGAGTAAGTATAGGAGCCTCAGATCTAAGTAATGCCCAGTTTACCTATGATGATGTGGTTGCAGGACAAACAGATCCAACGCTTCAGAATTTTAGTATTGCCAGGGAAAAAACGGATTTAATACCCATTCTAAAGAAAATTATAGCAATCAATCCCACTATTAAAATACTGGGATCTCCCTGGACTGCTCCAATCTGGATGAAAACCAATTCAAGCTATATCGGAGGTTCACTTAAACCTGAATATTACAGCACTTATGCACAGTATTTTGTGAAATACATCCAGGCGATGAAATCAGAAGGTATTACCATTGATGCAATTACTATTCAAAATGAGCCGCTGCATCCGGGCAATGATCCGAGTATGTATATGGAAGCTGTCGATCAAGCCGATTTTATCAAAAATCATTTAGGTCCGGCTTTCGAAACCGCAAACATCAAAACAAAAATTATTGTTTATGATCATAATTGTGACCGTCCGGATTATCCGTTGACAATATTGAATGATACGGGTGCAAAAAAATATGTGGATGGCTCTGCCTTTCATTTATATGCAGGTAATATCAATGCCTTGTCACAGGTACATCTAGCTCATCCCGACCGTAATGTTTACTTCACAGAACAGTGGATTGGTGGGCCTGGAAATTTAACTGAAGATTTAAAATGGCATACCGAAAACCTAATCATTGGTGCCACACGTAATTGGAGCCGCAACGTATTGGAGTGGAATTTGGCTTCGGATCAAAACTACCAGCCCCATACTTTGGGTGGGTGTAATACCTGTATGGGCGCATTGACCATTAGCGGAAATTTTATTACAAGAAATCCCGCTTACTATATCATTGCGCACGCTTCAAAATTTGTTAGACCAGGGTCTGTTCGAATTCAGTCGAATCTCCCGGCAGGTTTACCCAACGTTGCTTTCTTAGCACCAGGAGGAAAGAAAGTACTTATTGTTTTAAATAGCGGGTCGGGGGCGAAGTCTTTTAATATTAAATACAACAATAAAATAGTTAGCTGCTCTTTAAATGGTGGATCTGTAGGGACGTTCGTCTGGTAATGAACCAGATAATCAATGTCATTTGGATGAAGGATTTTTAAAGTGCTGTGGGGGAGATACCAGCGTGCCAGAGTTAAGCGGTTGCTGAAGACACCAACCGCTTAAAAATAAAGACATTCGGCAAGAAATAATTTTTTAAAACATACATCATGAAGAAAAGCATTTTAGCATCGCTTCTTTCTGCATCAGCGATTCTTGTGTCCGCTCAAAATAAAGGAAAAAGCAAATACGAAGTTGATAACAAGGAGGTTAAGGTTTATGTTACAGCCAATAGCACTGATTTTCGCTTGTCTCCAACAGGCACTTTACAGTTTAAGGAACTAAGGCAACCCGGGGAAGGAGATTTAACAGTCTTTGTAAATCCTGCAAGTTCATATCAAACTATTAAGGGCATTGGCAGTGCCTTAACCGATGCTTCGGCCGAAACGTTTTACAAGTTACCTCTAAGCGCTCAAAAAGAGTTGCTGAAAGCGTATTATGATAAGGAAGCCGGTATTGGTTATTCTTTAGCCCGCACAAATATAAACAGTTGTGATTTCTCGAGCGGCAGCTATACTTACGTAGCAGATAATGATGCTCAGCTAAAAACATTTGATCTCAGTCACGATAAGCAATACAAAATACCATTCATAAAAGAAGCCATACAAGCCGCAGGGGGTCAATTACCGCTCGTTGTTAGTCCCTGGAGCCCTCCCGCGTGGATGAAAGACAATAACAGCATGCTGAAAGGCGGAAAATTAAAGCCTGAGTTTTATCAAGGCTGGGCAAATTATTTCGTGAAGTTTATTAAGGGCTATGAAGCTTTGAAAATCCCGGTTTGGGCATTAACTGTCCAAAATGAGCCGATGGCTACCCAAAAATGGGAATCATGCTTATATACTGCAGAAGAAGAGCGTGACTTCATCAAAGGGTATTTGGGACCTGCACTTCATAAAAATGGCCTGGCTGGAAGGCGATTAATTGCATGGGACCATAACCGTGACCTGATATACCAGCGGGCCAATACGATCTTATCAGATCCGGCGGCAGCCAAATACGTATGGGGCATTGGCTATCACTGGTATGAAACCTGGACTGGCGCCGGCATGAATTTTCAGAACGTGAAATTAACTGCAGAAGCTTTTCCAGATAAAAACCTGGTATTTACAGAAGGCTGTATTGAGAAGTTTGACCTGAATAGAATAAACGATTGGAAGCTTGGAGAAGTGTACGGAAAATCTTTGGTGAATGATTTTAATAATGGTACTGTTGCCTGGCTTGACTGGAACATTCTTTTGGATGAAAAAGGCGGCCCCAATCATGTTGGTAATTTTTGTTTCTCGCCCATCCATGCAGATGTTCAGACCGGAAACCTCCTTTATACGAACATATACTATTACATCGGCCATTTTTCGAAGTTTGTACGGCCCGGCGCCAAGCGAATCGCCTGTTCTTCAAGCAGGGATTTTTTAACCACTACCGCCTTTCGAAATACAGACGGAAGCCTTGCGATAATTGTACTGAATACGACAGACCAAAATCTTCCATACAATTTATGGATTGATGGAAAAGCTGCGCAGGCCACCAGTTTGCCGCACTCAATTTCCACGATAGTTATGAAATAAGAGGACCAGTCTTCCGCATAATCCCCCAATAAAGCAGCTAATGAACACTACAAAATTAAAGCATATATGAATGTCAAGTCTTCAAATAAATTAAAACCTGTCTGGATAAATACGCTTGTACTTATACTGTTTGGAAGCACGGTGTTTGCACAAGCTAAAAACGACGCTAAGATGGACGCTTTTATATCCAGCCTCATGAAAAAAATGACCTTGAACGAAAAGATCGGGCAGTTGAATCTGGTGTCTGTCGGGTTCGATGTGACAGGGCCGGTGGTTAGCAAAAATGTTGACGAAAATATCCGTAAAGGAAATGTTGGCGGTGTGTTTAGCACCTTCACTCCAAATGCTGTTCGCAAACTTCAGGAGATGGCGGTTACCCAGACACGGCTTAAAATTCCTCTTTTGTTTGGTTACGATGTTATTCACGGGCACCGTACAATTTTTCCAATTCCGCTGGGTTTATCTTCCTCCTGGAATCTGGGAGCTATCGAAAAAAGTGCCCGAATTGCAGCAGAAGAAGCATCTGCCGACGGTTTAAATTGGGTGTTCTCTCCAATGGTTGATATCGCCAGAGACCCGCGCTGGGGAAGAATTGCCGAAAGTGCGGGCGAAGATACCTGGCTGGGCAGCCAAATAGCAAAGGCGATGGTAAAAGGTTATCAAGGAGATGACCTTTCGAAAAATAATACCGTTATGGCCTGTGTAAAACACTTTGCGCTTTACGGAGCAGCAGAAGCTGGCAGAGATTATAATACCGTTGACATGAGCCGAAGAAAAATGATGGAAGATTATCTTCCTCCTTATAGAGCAGCTATTGATGCTGGCGCAGGGTCGGTTATGAGCTCTTTTAACGAAATTGATGGCATCCCCGCTTCCGCGAATAAATGGCTAATGACCGATCTGTTAAGAAAGCAATGGGGTTTTAACGGATTTGTGGTTACAGATTATAGCGCTTTAAATGAAATGCTTAAGCACGGTTCAAGTGAAAACGAATACCAGGCGGGAGCGCAGGCATTAAAGGCGGGAATTGATATGGACATGGTGGACGAAGTTTATTTGAATGAACTTCCAAAATTGATCAAGGACGGCAAGGTAACCCTTGCTCAGATTGATCGGGCATGCAGGAGAATTCTGGAAGCGAAGTATAAACTGGGTTTGTTTACTGATCCTTATCACTATGTACCCAATCCTAACGCTGCTAAAATACAGATGAAAAAAGAATTTAAAGATGCAGCCCGTGATATCGCGTGCAGAAGTATGGTACTGCTAAAGAATAATGCGCAGACTTTACCGCTTAAAAAAACTGCATCAATTGCGTTAGTTGGACCTCTTGCCCGTAATCAACGCGATTTGATCGGTAACTGGAGTGCTGCAGGAGATTGGAAACAGGCTGTAAGTGTAGAGCAGGGAATTAAGAATTTAGTTGGGAATGCTTTGCAGATAAATTATGCAAAAGGAGCAAATTTTGTAGATGACACCCTGCTAATTAAAAGATTAAATGCTGATGGCGGTAAACTAGATATTGATCCTCGTTCTTCTGAAGAAATGGTTAAGGAAGCGGTTACGGCAGCCAGAAAGTCAGATGTAATAATTGCCGTAGTTGGAGAACCCCAGGGCATGACTGGCGAAGCATCTAGCAGAGCTGAAATTGGAATACCCGGTCAGCAATTAAACTTGTTGAAAGCGTTGAAAGAAACCGGAAAACCGCTTGTAATCGTGTTGATGAATGGGCGGCCGCTTACCTTGACATGGGAAAATGACCATGCTGATGCCATCCTGGAAGCCTGGTATGCTGGTACCGAAGCAGGAAATGCCATTGCAGATGTACTTTATGGCATTTATAACCCATCCGGAAAAATTACTGCAACTTTTCCTCAAATGGTAGGACAGGTCCCGCTTTATTATAATCACAAAAATACAGGGCGTCCTTTTTTAGGCAATTTGCTGGATAAGTATCAAAGCCGATACCTTGATGTAACCAATGATCCATTATATCCGTTTGGCTATGGATTAAGTTATTCAGCGTTTTCATACACCGGTATTCAGTTGAGCCGCAATACAATGGCCGCTTCGGGAACTATTGAGGCATCGGTTACGGTAAGTAATACTGGTAAGTATGATGGTGAAGAAACTGTGCAATTGTATATTCAGGATTTGGCTTCTTCGGTAACCCGGCCCGTAAAAGAGCTTAAAAATTTTAAAAAGATATTTCTAAAAACCGGAGAAAGTCAGAAGGTAACGTTTATAATCTCAGAGAACGATTTGAAATTCTATGACGCGGAGATGAACTACAGGGCAGAGCCAGGAGATTTTAAGGTGTTTATAGGCACTAATTCAAATGAGGTGAAAGCAGCCGCTTTTACCTTAACAAGTAGAACCCTGTCTTTTAACAAGCCCTGAAGTTTCTTTATATCGTAGCTTCAACCCGGTTTTCCAGGATTTCATCCAGATGCTGTTTGGCCTTATCAAAGCTTACCGAGTTGGCAGAAATGAGCAATTGCCAGGTGTTAAAATTTTTTAATGCTTATTTATTACCAAGCTCTTCTGCCAGGCCGATCAGAATCCCTTCTGCCCCTCGAATGTAGCACAGCCGGTACGAGTTCTGGTACTGAACCACTTCTCCAACGAGTTGAGCGCCATGTTTGCTGAGCCTGGATATCATCTCGTCAATGTCTTCAACAGTGAACATGGCCCGTAAATAACCGAGCGAGTTCACGGGGGCAGTACGGTGATCTGAAACGATAGTTGGTCGGAGAAATTGCGAAAGCTCCAGGCGACTGTGGCCATCAGGAGTAACCATCATGGCAATCTCTACGCACTGATCACCCAGTCCCGTAACACTACCTGCCCATTCACCCTCAATGGTGGCCCTTCCTTCAAGCTTTAGACCTAGCTCCGTAAAAAAAGGGATGGCATTGTCAAGCGATTCTACAACAATGCCGATATTGTCCATTCTTATTAATTTGTTTTCTGCCATAGTTTTTTTCCTTTAATTTAAGATGTGTTGTGTTTTCATTGCATCTGATTTTTGTTTACCAGATAAATATTCTTTAATAAGCGTACATGGCGCCGTGTGCGGTAAAGATTACCCTTGATGTTCAGGAACGCCGTTAGGGTCCATCCATACAAATTCCCAATGGTGGCCATCGAGGTCTTCAAAGCTGTGTTGGTACATAAAGCCATAATCGCTGGCTGGATTAGGTATTGTGGCACCTGCTGCTTCTGCTTTGCTTACCGTTTCGTTCACTGCATCTTTAGTATCGGCAGATAAGGCAATGGTGCACTCTATCGCTTTATGGGCATCTACAATTTCTTTTTTAGTAAAAGTCTGGAAAAAGGTTTTGGTGAGCAGCATAACATAAATATTGTCGCTTACGATCATGCAGGTCGCTTTTTCGTCGGTAAATTGCGGGTTAAAAGTGTATCCAAGTTTGGTGAAAAAGTCGACAGATCTGTTGAGGTCTTTAACCGATAGGTTCACAAAAATTTGAGTTGCCATATTGTTTTTCTATTTTGGTTTATCCAAAAGTACAGTAAAAAAGATAGAGATAAATGTGTAATAACGGCAAGTTAAGGGGGAGAATGCGACTTTTCCTCCACACTCAAATATGGATAACAGTATAAAAAAACAGAGCGATAAAGTAGAACACCTAATCGCCCTGTTTTTGGAAACAAATTACCTTCTCTTGATTGCACATCATTTTTATGCGCTCTTCGCGCCTTAAAAATCAGTGCAGGAAGAGAACGGTTATTTGTTAATTCATTCGCGTAGCCGGGATTGATTTTTTTGTCAATTTATCAAAACCTATGGCATACGCGTCAAATTCAGCATTTAACTTTTCCATCAGCGCTTTCTTTCCTTCCTCATTACCTTTGATCTTGGCTTTCCAGGTAATCTCGCATTTCGCGTCTTTATCCCTGGTAAAAACCAGGATTTCTCCATCGCTTACCCCTTTAGGTAAATACTCAGACCCTAGCTGGATTACCATA
This sequence comes from uncultured Pedobacter sp., assembly GCA_946478755.1. The sequence goes on from CAMLDJ010000057.1 coordinate 15,031, forward strand.
AATTTATATTGCTTTTCCAGCTGCTTAATGGTTTCGGCACGTTTGCTTCCGTCAGCAAAAACCACTTCCCTTACTACCGGGAAGCTGTAATCTTTAACAGTAATTGAGGTGGCATACCCATTGGAGGCTTTTTGCAGCAACTCGGGTTGGTTCAAAATCTCCCAAACCTGGTCCTGAGGCATATTCACAAGAGCCTCTTTATTGAGGTCGTACGTAACTTTTTGTGCCGCACCCATTTGTGCACTGGCTTTGATCGCCGACAAGCTTGTCAGCAGTATCAGAGATAAGATGACATTTTTCATAGTTATATTCCAAAAATCTCCTCCAGTTTTTTATCCAGGGATTCTCCCCGAAGGTTTTTCTCAATGATGTTTCCTTCCTTATCCACCACTACCAGATATGGAATGCCACTGAACAGGTAAGAAGCCATTACTGGTTTAGATTCTTTGGCATTGATCTGAGGCCAGGCCATTTTTTCTTCGGCCATCGCCTTTTTCCAGTCGGCCTCTTTAGCGTCTACCGAAACCGCTAAAATCTCCAGTCCTTTGTTTTTGTACTTTTTGTAGACTTCTTTTAAGTGAGGGATTTCAGCGCGACAAGGACCGCACCATGATGCCCAGAAATCGATGATCAGGTATTTACCTTTAAAATCTTTAGGGCTCCATTTTTTACCGTTTACATCAGGGAAAGCAAAGTCCGGTGCTTTTTTACCATTGGCAATCTTGGCCGTTTGCGCCATGTTATCCAGAATTTCCTGTTTCTTCCTTTTAGCCTGTGTTAACCAGGGATATTTTTTTGTCAGGTTATCCAGCGTCGACATCAGTAATTCAGGATCTCTTTTCCAGCTCAAGTTATTTAAAGCGTAAAGAACTGCCGGTTGATCTTTGTATTTATTGATCAGGTATTTAATCCTGAAATCCATATCCGCATTGATGCGGCTGTAACCATCTTTCATGTAATTGATCCACAACGTATCTTTGGAAAGACCAGCTTTGTATTGTTCCTGGCCTACGGCAATCATCTGCTGATAGTTAAGATAATTCACCAGATTCACATCGTTGATCAGGTCATTATCAGCGGATGTATTTTCCATATAAATATAAGGCGGGTTTTTGATCTTCATTTTGGCGGTATCAATGCCCCTTACGTTTACGTGGATATTGTCTTTATCAGCCCAGAAATCAATTCGGTCAAAATAGTAGACACGTACCTGGTAAAAGTCTGGATTGTCGGCCGGTACCTTAAACGAGAAATTATTGTTTGCGTCTACTTTTGTACTGTCGATTGCTTTAAATGCTCTTTTAAATCCTTCACCTTCATATTTACCCAGGTAAATAGGGTATTTGTTTTCCGTATCAGGGAATTTAACTGTACCAGTAAAAGTTACTGTTTTTCCTTTTTGGGCAAAGCTGCTGCTTAGTATGAACAGTGCGGCAGCGGCCAGCATCAAACCTTTTTTAATCATTGTTTTTCGTGTTATAGTTAAGTTTATTTTCAGTCTCTCATCATTGGCGGAGTCATCTGCCCTTTTTGGGCAGCCTCTTTGCGCAGGTCCTGCGCTTTATTGGCCATTACTTCGGCTGCCGCTGCCTTCCCTTGTTTTTTTAGGATCCTTTTCTTAAGGTCTGCCAGCTGGATCTTGCTGAAAAGATCCGGGTCGTTTTTCTCTAATTGGTTGGCCCATTTCATGGCCTCATGGTAATAACGGGCTGGCGCTGTGCTTACCACATCGTTGGCAGCCGTGACTACAAAACCCGCTTTCCGGGGAAAGCTGATATCGGCCAACACGGCATCTACTTTTGCCGAGAATTTATCCCATTGATTTGCTGCGGCAAATTCGATCAGGTCTAATTGCGCTACCATGGCCACTGCCCCTACCGTAGGCTTGGCTTGCAGTTTTCTGATGGCGGCAGCAATTTCTGAGGCCGCTTTTACGTCGGTCTTTTTTTCGTAAGCTCTTTTAACCGCATACACAGACATGTTCATGGTACGTTCGAAATATAGGTTTACTTTATTGGCACCATATTTCTTTTCCAGTTCCGCCTTGTTGGCATACAGATATGCAAAGGCTTGCGAGGATGGGTTGTTCAGATATTTCAGCGCAAGATCCCAGTTGTGGGCTTCCAGTAAAGAAGCTTTTTCCAGGCCATCGAAATAGACTTTCGCCACAGCGCCCATTTTATCGGACTCGTAGGCTTTTTCAAGTGCTTCCAGATAAGCAATGGCAGTCCCTTCAGAATGATCACCAGAATTGAATTTTTTAGCCAGGCCAAATGCTGTGCTTTCCGGTTTCAGTGCTTTGCTGGCTTCAGCCATAAATTCAGATGAGGGCATGCTGCCTACAATCTTATGCACCACCTCACCTTCGCCATTGATGAATAGGTAAGTAGGGTAGGCACTTACGCCATATTTATCCTTTAATGCAAGGCCTTCACCTTTTTCCATATCGTATTTCACATTGTGAAAGGTATTGTTAAACAGATCGGCCACGTTGTCCCTGGTAAACACATCTTTGGCCATCATTTTACAAGGGCCGCACCACGAAGTGTAGGCATCAAAAAAGATAAGTTTGTTTTCTTTTTTTGCGGTGGCCAGCTGGGTTTTCCAATCGGCTTCCTTAAAAGTGATCTCGCGGTTCTGAGCCGAAGTGGAGAGGGCTGCAAGGCAGGCAAGTCCGGTTAATAGTCGTTTCATGTTTTAGTTAGTTTTATCGTTTGCTAATTGGAGCGGAATTTAGCCTAAGCCCGGACCTGCAGCAGTCCGGGCTTATATTTTTTATAACGGATTCTGTTCTAAGTTCGGGTTCATCTGGATCTCTGTTGGCGGCAAGGGATAGATTATGCGTTTATCATCAGCAGAAATGGTTAACGGACTGGTGTTGAAGTAGTCTGTATAGTTCCTTTTCATTGGCAAGCCATTACGGAAATCATCATATGATCCGTGACCTTCCCATGCCAACTCCAGCCGGCGTTCATTTAAAGCCGCCTGGAAAATTGTCATCCCAGCTGTAGCGAGACTTGCAGTCGTCCATGCGGGTGCGGTTGCCCTTGTTCTTACTGCATTAAGTGCAGTTAAAGCGTTGACATCGTCACCTATTTTCGCCAGTGCCTCTGCTTTGTTCAGGTACATCTCGGCTAAACGCAGGTAAGGAGTTCCGCTCCGCGTGTGTGCGCTGAAGTCGAAGCCACCAGGAGGGGCAATCGGAAGGTAGTTGTATTTGTTTACTGAGTTCCGTTTCTTATCAGCAAGTGTAATGCGTTTATCAGTTTCCACCGTAAGGAAGTTTTTTCTCAGATCCCCTGGATTTTGATTTAAAATGGTGGTGTAATCTGGCGATGCTGCATATTCTCCCTGGTAAGGGTTGCCAAACACGTCCTTAGCGATCAGGAATTCATTGATCTTATTTCCGTTCGCATCATCATGCCTAAAGCTGAATATGGCTTCTTTGTTGGTCTTGCTGTCTATTGCAAAAGAGCTGCTGTAGGCCGTACCCTGAAGCAGGGTATATTTAGGTGAGGCAATCACCTTGTCTGCATATTCAACCGCCTTTGTGTTGTATTCATTTTGCGGATTACCCGGTGTTCCTCCCATGTACAGGTATACACGCGATAAAAGAGCCCAGGCGGCTTCTTTGCTGGCGTAATTATTCGGATTCCCGGCCCTCGGCTGATTCATTAATGCTGCCGCTTTTTCCAGATCCTCAATGACCTGTGCATATACCTCTCTAACGGTATTTCTTTTGGGTGCATAATCCTTGTCGACCATTGAGCTTAAGGACAAAGGTACAGCCAGTTGCGACGCGTTGTTGTCATAATAAGGGCGACCGTAAACCCTTACCATATTGAAATAAGCCAAAGCCCTCAGGAAATAATTTTCACCTTTAAGCTGATCGTAGGCTGCACCTTGGCCATCTGTTACGGCATCAATAATTTTGTTAGCCCCAAATACGATGCGGTAAGACATTCTCCAGAAGGAGGTAGTTACGCCCTGGGCCGGTGAATTATTAAAAATGTACCCGTCATTTCTGCTTTGTGGATAAGCCTGTGTAACGGATAGCAGGTTATTACCTTTCAGTTCACTTAGGTTGAACCAGTTCATAGCATATTGGCTGTCTCCGGCCGACTGGCTAACCAGCAGGGCATAGTTTCCGTTTGTCGCTACAGCCAATCCATCAAGGGTAGTTAACAGTTCCTTGTCTGGTTTGTCGTTAAAAGGCCGTATGTTTTCGTCGATTGATTTTTTGCAGCCAGGCAATACAATTGCTGCAAAACATATAAATGCGGATAGTATGTACTTTTTCATGGTCTGCTCTTTAAAATGTTAACTGTAAACCCAATAGGAACTTGCGGCTGGCACCATAGCCGGCACTTACGCCATAATTGTTCTGATCTCCCGCCAGTACACCTTCCGGATCAGATCCATAAAAGGTCTTTTTGGTAAAAATGAATAAGTTGTCGCCGCTCAGGTAAATGTTTGCCCTGTTTAATTTAGCCTTATTGATCAGTGTAGCAGGTAGGGAATAGCTTAATCTTACATTACGCACCCGGATGTGGCTGGCGTCTTCCCAAAACCGGGAACTGCCTTGATCCGCCCCGTCTAACCGTCCACGATAGATCATGGGCTCCGTAGCCTTGTCGCCCGGTTTTTCCCATATCGATTGTCCGCTGGCCGGTTTAATCTGGTTGTTTTTTAAGACATTATTTCCCTCGGATGAAAAGTAGGTACTTCTGGAATTGTTGTATACCACATAATCCGCTGCAAAGTTTAACAACACCGACAATTCAAAGCCGCTGTATCCGAATGTATTTAACATACCGCCGTAGTATTTCGGGGTAGAGTTGCCAATCAGGTGGAATTGTGCGGCCAGCACATCGCCTGATAAACCGGCCGATACCGCATCATAGCTGTTTACGATTTTACTGGTATAAGAATTTGTAGCGGCATCAAATTCAAGGCGTTCAAATTGCGGCATACCGGTCTGGGCATCTACGCCCATCCATTTAAAGGCATGTACGCTGTTGATATTATCTCCTTCCTTAATGACTCCTGAATTTCCCCAAATTAGAGAACCATTGTATAATTTCTCTACCTTGTTTCTATTGTACGTAACATTCAGCCCGGTTTCCCAGGTAAAATTTCCCCTAAGGTTTTTGCTGGAAAGGACGAGCTCGACCCCATTGTTAACCATAGCGCCGATATTCTGGTATTGACTGGGTACACCCAGCAATGCAGAAGTTCCGACCTTCTGGATCAGATCCGTGTTACGCTTTCTATATACGTCAACAGATAAGGTGATCCTGTTAAACAAGCCCATATCAATTCCTAAATTCCTCACATAGGCACGCTCCCAGGTAATGTCCCTGTTAGCCAGTTGGTTGATAATGGCCGCAGGGTCTCCTCCATATTGATAATTAAAATTGTAAAAGCTTTCCGTCAGGAAATCTTCTCCGGCCACTTTTCCACTTGTACCGTAACTGGCCCTGATTTTCAGATTGGTCAGGTAGTTATTGTCACGCAAAAATTGTTCATTACTGGCCAGCCATGCGCCACTTACAGAATAAAAATGACCTGCTCTGTTGTCTATCCCAAAATTGGTAGAATAGTCCATCCGGTAAGAAGAATTGACGAAATAACGTTCATCGTAATTGTAACCGCCTTCTGCAAAAAGTGAATAAAAGGCCCTCACATAACGCTCCCCTCTAAAGGATTTGCCTGAATAGGTGTTCCAGACTTCCGATGCAGCAGATGGAACTTTAACACCGGTAGGCATATTTCTCACCGCAAGTGCATTAAATTCAGAACCACTTTTGTTGTATTCGAATCCACCCAAGCCGCTCAGGCCATGAAGTCCGTACTGTTTGCGTGCAGTAAGCAGGTTAGAGGTCATGAAAGAGTAGGAATTATTTTTGTTTTGCGCCAATCTTCCCTTGTCGGCAAGTCCGGTCAGCGACAAACGATCCTGATAATCATCAATATTGATGAATGTCGTATTGTAAGAATTATTCGACGATACAGTTAGCCAGTCAAACACTTTGTATTTTGCGGAGAACACCCCAAGCACCTGTTGTGTTTTGGTGACGTTGCTGTTGTAAGGGAGGTCGTAAACCGGGTTTTGGTAGGGGTTGCCCAAGGCATCTACACCCAATACTTTTTTAGGAATGCCGTCGTCACTATCCAACGTAAACCATGGTAACAGATAAAGACCACCTAATCCACCAATCGGGCTCCTGTTCCCCCTGTCAAAGATGGTGCTCAGGTTGGCATTCAGGCTCAATTTACTGGTGATGTTATGTTCCAGATTCAGTTTAAAGCTGTTTCTTAACAGGTCGTTCCCTTTTAATGGTCCCTGCTCATCGTAACGGTTGGCTCCAAAATAATACCTTGTTTTTTCTGATCCGCCTGAAAGGCCAATATCTACCGTCTTCATCAAAGCATCCCGGTAAAGTTGGTTGTTCCAGTCTGTATAGGTACCTAAAACCGATGCAGCTGGCAGGTATTTCGTAAGATAGGCCTCTTGAGTTAATCCTTCATTTTTTAGCGCAAAGGAGTTCAATAACATTTTACGCTGATAGTCATACAGCTCCTGGGTGTTCATGAACTCTATTTTCCCCAGGTACCTTTTGCTAACACCAAAACTGCTATTGATATCAAGCTTCGTACTTCCCGCCACGCCCTTTTTGGTGGTGATCACCAATACGCCCTGGCTTGCCCTTGAACCATATATGGCCGTTGATGCCGCATCTTTCAATAAGGTTATGGTCTCTATATCTGTTGATGAAACGATATCACTTGGGTAGGCTACATCCGAATAAATGATCCCATCAACCACTATTAAGGGGTTCAGGTTATTGCTTACCCGAAGATTCGTGTTGGTAATGGGCAATGTACCTTGTCCACGCACCACAAAAGATGCTTTATTGTTCGGATCGCCGGAAGGTTCGGTGATGTACATCCCAGCTACTTTTCCTTTTAGCAGTGAAACCAGGTTGTTGGTGGTTACGCCTTCCAGTTGTCTGGCATTAAAAGTTTGCAGTGCACCAGTAATTTCACTGGCTTTCTTCGTGCTGTAACCCACTACCACCGCTTCCTGCAGCTGTGCAATAGCAACGTTTAAAACAATGTTAATTTCGCTATTATCGTTCTCCTCTACTACTTTTTCTATACGTTTACTCTGAAATCCGATAGAGCTGAATACGATGCGATAAGTTCCTGGTGTAAGATTCAGGGTGAAATAACCATTGGCATCCGTAATGGCCATGGTATTTGTTCCATCCACTTTTACGGATACATCAGGAATGGGTGCCTTGCCATCTGTTACCCTACCGCGGACTTTTTTTGGTGCTTCGGGACTATTGCTTCGCTCGCTTGCAGCCGACTTTGGTTTAATGATAACCGTTCTGTTCACAATGACAAAGGTTAAAGGCTGGTTGCTTAAAGTTTGCTGCAAGGCCTGGTCTACCGTTACATTTCTTAGCGAAAGATTTATTTTGGCTGGATTGCTTCGAAGCAGGTCTACCTTATAGAAAAAAGAATAGCCACTTTGTTGCTCGATCTTTTTAATAACGCTTTCCAGGCTTGCGTTTTTTTCACTCAAGCTAATGCTCTGGCTAAATGCTACTGCGTTTGCCTGGAAACTGATGATGAGTAAGCATATAATTAATTTCATGACCCTGAGTGTGTCTAAAATTTTATTCATATTTTTGTTTGGTTTAGTCGTGGCAATGCCGTTTCCCTTCTTAGAGATTCGCAAGCCCGATGTTGGGTTGATAATTTAATGTGGTCTTTCCCGATTTCATTTTTTATTTACCTGGAACTTAAGTCCGGGGGTGCTCGTAACACTTCCGGCTTTTTTTTTCAGGTAAAATCTGTTTTGTTATGATTTTACAATAAGCGTTCTCCCTTCTATTTTAAAGTTAATACCATTGGTTTCAAATATTTTCTGCAGATCAGTCAGACTCATGTTTCTTGGAACTCTGAAGTGAAAAAGATCAGTGGAGGGTTTACTTTCAAAGGTCACATCAACATTGTACCAGCGGGAAAGCTGCCTCATGATACTACCCAGATCTGCTTCATTGAACTGGAAATAGCCATTTTTCCAGGCTACGGTTTCCTCTGTATCAACGGTGTGAACGTTTAAGCTGTTGCTGCGTAACAAAGCTTGCTGCCCAGGTTTCAGCACATGGCCTTCGTCCGGAGTTCCAAAAACGGAAACCTGCACAGATCCTTCTAAAAGTGTCGTTTTTGTTGCACCTTCATCGGTATAACTGTTTACGTTGAAATGCGTCCCCAATACCTGGACTTCCTGTCTGTCTGTGGCTACAATAAAGGGATGTGCTTTGTCTTTTGCTACTTCAAAATAAGCCTCGCCCGACAATTCAACCCGGCGTTGTTTACCATTAAAAACGGCAGGATACTTTAACGAAGATGCGGCATTGAGCCATATTTTTGTGCCATCGGGCAAATTTACCTGATATTGCCCGCCACGCGGTGTCGCTATGGTATTGTAAGCTAAATGACCTGTGCTTTGATCTTTCTGGTCTTTTAATAGATCATAATCCAATTGCCCGTCCTGAGTTTTACGGATCACGATCCCCGTCTGGCGCGCAATTTCTCCTTCGGTGGCACTATCCAAAGTGATTACTTTTCCATTAGATAACGTTAATATCGCTTTATTTGTTCCCGGAGCAATATTAGCGACTCTTTCTGTATTCCGATCTGTAACCGGATTTCGAGAAGTATAAAAGTAAAGGGCCGCACTTAAGGCAATTGCGATCGAGGCTGCTGCGGCATAGCGGTACCAGCCGATTTTTTTAATTACAGGTTTGGTGTGTTGACCTAATATGTCGTTCAATATGCCTTCTGGATTATTGAGGGGACGCAGCTCAGCCATATTTATTGTATTCCAGGTACCATCAAGCATACCCGCAATTTGCGGATCTCCGGGGTTTGCTGCCAGGATGGAAAACAGTTCTGCGCGCTCGTCTTCGGTACAGGTGTCTTCTATATATCGCTGATATAAATGTTCTAATCTTACACTCATGGCTAGGATGTTTTATGCTCCTTTGTTATATAGACCCCCGGGAAAGCGGGGAGGAGTAATGGGAAACAAAAAAAAGATTAATTTCTTTCGGCAAGGAAAGACATCAGGATCACCATCACCGCAATGTCGGTATGGGTGCTTACAT
>CAMLDJ010000058.1 GCA_946478755.1 uncultured Pedobacter sp.
AACGGAAGAGATCTTTCTTTTTTATGCTTTAAACCTTAAAAATGTATGTACCCGGGTGTTTTTTAAGACCAGTACGGACGATGGTCTGAGCTGGTCTTCAGCTAAAGAAATCACTTCGTTATTTGCTGAAAATGCACATGAATGGACTTTTCACCTGCCAGGGCCAGGCCATGGTATCCAATTAAAAGGGGGAAGACTCCTGGTGCAGGTTTGGCACAGAAAGTCGATTTCTTTTGCGGCTGCAGAAAGAAATTATGGAGTCAATTGCCTGTATAGTGATGACCATGGCAAAACATGGAAGCAGGGTGGCGATACGCCGGTTGGGGAATTGAACGAATCACAGATTGTGGAGCAGAAAAACGGAGATGTGTTGCTAATAGGAAGGACCATAACAGGTAGTTCGGGCTCGCACCAGGCAAAGGTTTGGAGCAGGGATAAAGGTGAGAGCTGGACACAGCGGCTAAAATATGATACGGCGCTTGGGGGGAAAGTATGTGATATCGGACTCACAGGTTACCCCTTTAAATCGGGAATTATGCTGGTTTCGCAGCCTGCAGATCCTAAAAAAAGAATGGATCTGACCATCCGGCTGAGTAAAGATGATGGGAAGACCTGGCTGGTTAATAAACTATTGGAAGAAGGTGGTGCAACCTATTCGGACCTGGCCATCCTCCCGGACAGAAGTATCATCTGTTTGTATGGACATGGCGGAACGGAACACATGCCACAAAGGGTTTCATTAGCCAGGTTCGATCTGGGATGGCTGTTAGAAAAGTCAAAATAGATATGTCGTCAATTATTACTTTGTCATTTCAATCCATGCATCTTAGTTCAGGAAAAATTAAACCTATTGGCCGGCGCGTCCTGGCAGGGTGGGGATTCAAGTCTGTTCTCTGCTTATTCATATTCTCTCTGAAGTTAAGTCTCGTTTCATTTGCGCAGGACGGTTCCTCCCATGTGGAATGGAGTAAACTGGCAACGCTTCCCATGACAGACAGTGCTGGGAAATCAGTTGGCCTGGCCGCACATTTTTCCGGGGTTCACAACAACGTCCTGATCATAGCAGGCGGCACCAACTTCTTATCCGGCGGTAAGCCATGGGATGGAGGAGTAAAGAAATGGTATGACCAGATCTATGTGCTGAAGAAAGAAGGATCAGCATACCAATGGCTTGATGCTAAATTAAAATTGCCGGTTCCGATAGCATACGGAGCATCCGTAAGCACAGAACAAGGGCTGTTATGCCTGGGCGGAACAGACGGTATTTCTTATCAGGCTAAAGCTTTTTTTCTGAAATGGAATAAGGACAAACAAACTGTTGACTATGAGGCCTTGCCTGATATGCCGGTTCGCCTGGCCTATATGTCGGCCGTTATCCTGCAGAGAAGCATATATGTAGCCGGTGGAGAAGAACAACAAGGCGGGGAACCGACAAGACATTTTTTAAAGTTGGATCTGAATAGGTACGGGCAGCAGCGCCTGAACTGGGAGAAATTGGCTCCATTGCCCGGAGCAGGAAGGGTGATGCCGGTAATGGCGGTTCAGAACAATGGGGTTAATGATTGTATTTATTTATTCAGTGGGAAAAGTAAGGAAAAGGGCAGGGAGGTGCTTTTAGAGGACGCTTATACCTACAATCCCAAAACTTTGCACTGGAAAAAACTCCATGACATACAATTGAAGGGACAAGATTTAAGGTGCCTGACGGGAGCCGCATCTGTTCCTGTGGGACTAAATCACATCCTTGTTTTCGGAGGCGCAGATAGCCAAGACCATAGAAAATTCAGAAAGGCTTTAACAGACTTTAAAGCCGCCGGAGATCAAGGCAGTAAAGGGCGGTACCGGGATAAACTGAATCAGATCACCAGCGCACATAAAGGATTTTCAAGAGATGTGTTGGCATACCATACACTAACAGACCGATGGATCAAGGTTGGGGAGTTTCCAACTTCCTTACCTGTACTTACCCAAGTATCGCTATGGAATGGCGAAATGGTGTTTCCGGGAGGCGAGATTGCGCCCGCAAAGCGTTCGGCTGAAATTTGGCAGGCCCGGATGATATCCAGGGAATCCTCGGTCTTAAATGGCTGGGACTATTTATTAATTGTCATGTATTTTTTGGCCATCTTTTACATCGGCTATAAGTATAAGAAGAACATCCATACCACCAATGATTACTATAAAGCGGGAAACAGAATACCAGGATGGGCTTCCGGTGTGGCTATTTTTGGTACCTTATTAAGTGCCATTACCTTTCTTACCACGCCTGCAAAAACTTTTAATGAAAGCTGGTTGTATTTTCTTCCGACGATCAGTAGCATGGTGGTTGCTCCGCTGGTGGTCCTTTATATTATTCCTGTATACTTCAAGCTAAACGTGACCACAGCTTATGAATACCTTGAGAAGAGGTTTAATTCACTGATCCGTATATTAGGAAGTTTGAGTTTCTTGTTTTTTCAGGTCGCCAAATTTGGAGTCATGTTATTGCTTCCTTCTTTAGCAATTGCCGCGATAACGGGTATTGATGTAATGACCTGTATACTGGTTATGGGCCTGTTTTCGACCGTCTATGGAACATTAGGAGGAATTGAAGCTGTAGTGTGGACAGAAGTACTGCAGGTATTTGTATTCTTATTAGCAGCGCTGTTAAGCATTTTGGTGGTCGTGTTAAAACTGGATGGTGGATTAGGGGAAATGATCCAGATCAATAACGAATTTGGCAAATTTGAATTTGTAAATTGGGACTTTAGTTTTTCTGAAATTACCATTTTCGTAACCATAACCTATTGGATAGGAGGTGGATCAGTTCCCTATGTATCTGATCAGACGATCATTCAAAAATATTTAGTTACCAAAGACATAAAAAGTGCTGCCCGCGGCGTATGGGTAAACGGTATTTTAATCGTGGTATCTTCTATCTTGTTTTTTACTATAGGAAGCGCTTTGTTCGCCTATTACCATGCCTTTCCGGAAACATTAAACCCAACCTTGCCTACGCAGGAATCTATATATCCCTGGTTTATTGTCAATGAACTTCCCTCGGGGGTCAGAGGTGTTGTTGTCGCAGGAATATTTGCTGTTTCGATGTCAACCATTAGCAGCACCATGAATAGCATGTCTGCAACAATAGTTACAGATTATACCCGCTTTTACAAGCTATTGCCGAAGCGTCAGCTTATGATGGCCAAAAGCGTATCTGCTGCCTTTGGGGTTATCGGTACCGTATTGGCAGTTGTAATGTTTGTGTATGAAGTCGGGTCTTTATGGGATATGATCCGAAGATTAACCGGATTACTTACAGGAGGATTGGCGGGCTTGTTCCTGTTAGGGATATTCACAAAAAGGGTGAATCATATGGCTGCCCTGATCGGTTATGTAGCCAGTGCAATTATTCTCTTCTATGTTAGTAAATATACATCAGCCCATTTTATGGTATATAGCTTGACGGGTATGCTATCCTGTTTCATAGTCGGATATATGGTGAGTTTTTTAATCAATGAAACGGATGCCCGGGCAAAAAAGGATAGGTTTAATCAGTAAGTAGAGATGATAGGAAAAGCAAATTTTATAACAGAACCTTCTAAACAAATACCCGTAACCTTAAAGGTCGATGTGGTCGTCTGTGGCGGTGGTCCATCAGGTTTCATCGCCGCCATTGCAGCAGCGAGGAACGGGGCAAAAACTTTGCTCTTGGAGCACTATGGTTTCTTAGGCGGGATGGCGACAGCCGGTCTGGTGGGGCCTATTAGCAAGTTCAATTTTCAGCATACAAGGATCGTTTCGGGTATACCGGAGGAGTTTATCAATAAAATGGCCGGACGAGGTGGAGCAATTGTCGATCTGCCAAGTGGTAATGTGCCATACGACCCGGAAATATATAAGTATGTATCAATGAAAATGGTCGAGGAGGCAGGGGTAAGTATCTTGTTTCATACCCAGGTGGTCGACTGCATATCTGATGTTGATCAACCGGAAAAACTTAGCCATGTAGTGATTGAAAACAAATCTGGAAGGCAAGCCATTGACGCCAGGTATTTTATCGATTGTACCGGCACAGGTGATGTCGTATCCCGAAGCCATTTGCCCTGCCAAATGCGCAATGATCGGGGTGGGGAGCTTCAGCCGATGTCACTATACTTTCGTCTCGGTGGGGTGGATACCAAAACCTTCAACCTGCTTATGGCACATGACGGTGTGAAATATGCGAGCCTGCCCTTAAAAGAACTGCTAACCGCAGAAGTTGAGGCAGGCCGGCTCTCCAATTTCGGAGGACCCTGGGCTGTTCACGGTAGCACCCTCAGGGAAGGCCAGCTCTCGGTAAATGCTACCAGGTTTAGCGGTAATGCTGCCAACGGCAATGATGTGTCACGGGCTGAACAACTATTGCGGGAAGATGTGATGACGATCGTTGATGCTTTCAAAGCACAGGTTCCTTCCATGAAGGATGCCTATCTGCTGGATACCGCTACCCAGATAGGTATACGTGAAACAAGGGGAATCATAGGGCTTTATACGATGACTCTTGAAGATATTCTGCAGCCCGGGAGCTTCGAAGATACGGTGGCTTATGGGGGGCATCCCGTAGACATACACAGGGCTGTAGACAGTAAACAGGATGTCAGTTTCCTTCAGGCACCATATCCGATTCCTTACCGGGCACTGGTACCTCAAGGAGCTGCCAACTTATTGGTGGCAGGAGGATGTCTTTCAGCTACCCGCGAAGCGTTTGCCTCTATACGCGTGCAAGCTCAGTGTATGGCGTTAGGACAGGCAGCAGGAACTGCCTCGGCGCTATGTGTCAGGGAGAACGTAAATGTTTCTGACCTAAATGGAAAATGGCTAAGTGAAGTATTAAAGGCTCAGGGGGCAATTGTATGACGGCGGCAATCCGGGCTTTCTCAGTATTGGGGAAAAATGCAACAAAAACCAATGACCAACAGCAAATAGATGAAAGTATGAAAAATATGATGATGACAGTATTTACCCTGGGGTTTTTGATTTTTTTTCTATCAGAAACAAAGGGTCAGGGTATAAAAAATGCTGATTACGGAACGGCTAAGCAGGCACCCAACATCCTCCTGCTGATCGCTGATGATTGGGGGTATCCAAATGCCGGTGTCTATAAAGATAACCTGGTTAAGACCCCTAATTTCGATAGGATTGCCAGGGAAGGGATGCTGTTTAGAAATGCTTTCACTACGCCATCATGTTCTCCTTCTCGAGCTTCTTTACTTACCGGACGGTGGCCCCATCAGCTTGAGGAAGGTGTTCATCTAAAGGGCTTTTTAAGTAAAAAGTTTCCTAATTATGTGGAATTGTTAGCTAAACAGGGATATGCGACCGGTTCTTGTAAGAAAGGATGGGGACCAGGAAAATATCAACTTGGCGGATACAAGCATAATCCGGCCGGACCCGCATATCGGGATTTTGAAACGTTTTTTAAAAACAAGTCAAAAGACCAGCCTTTTTGCTTTTGGTTTGGCAGTCATGACCCGCATCGTCCTTATGAGCAAGGCAGCGGAGTTAAATCGGGAAAGTCGTTAGCGGATGTAAAAGTTCCCGCCTTTTTACCAGACAATTCAGTGGTAAGAAGCGATATACTGGATTACTATTATGAAATAGAACGATTTGACCACGAGGTTGGAGAAATTCTTGCGCTATTGGAAGCAGCGGGCGAACTTGACCATACATTGATTGTAATAGCCGGAGACAACGGCATGCCCTTTCCCCGGGCAAAGGCAAATATCTATGATGCGGGTACACACATACCATTAGCCATATCCTGGCCTGCGCGGATAAAACCGGGACAGCTTTGCACAGATTTTGTCAGCTTCATTGATTTAGCGCCTACTTTTTTAGCCTCAGCAGGCGTACAGGTCCCAGATGCGATGACAGGAAAGGACCTGCTCCCACTTATGACAGGAAGAAAGGACCTTGTTAAACGTGACAAAATGTTTTTGGAACGGGAGCGACACGCAGCTGTCCGTAAAGGGAATGTTGGTTATCCTTCCAGAGGTATTCGTACGAAAGACTTTTTGTATATCCGGAATTTCAAGTCGGACCGTTGGCCGGCTGGCGACCCGGAATTCGGGACTGTACGTTTTGGAGACATAGATAAATCACCCACCAAAGATTACCTCATGACTCAGAAAGACGATGCAGAAATTGCCCCGTTTTTTCGGAGGGCATTTATGAAAAGACCCGCGGAAGAGCTTTACGATCTGAGGGTTGATCCGGACCAGTTGACGAATATTGTTGGGGCAAAGCAATACGCGGCAGTTCTCAGGAAGTTGAGTAAGGAATTAGACCAATGGATGCAGGAAACGAATGATCCCCGGGTAAATAATGGTGGCGATTACCTTGAACGCTATCCATATGAATAGTCGACCGTGTTATTTTTCGCAAATATAATATCAACTCTAAAACTCAGGTAATTACCTAATAAAATTATTGAAATGAATTTAAAATGTTGCTGGCTATATATCTTATTTCTTTGTTATAGCATTTCTTCGGTTGCTCAGAACAATCCGTCTGCACATCAAGCCTCCATTAAAAAACTTAAGGATGTGAGATTTACTATTTTAACACCTCGCGTTATTCGCATGGAATGGGATAGTACAAATACTTTTACAGATAACAGATCTTTCACCATAGTAAACCGTAACCTGCCAACCCCAAAATATACTGCCAAACAAAAAAACGGCTGGTTCATCATTCAGACTGATGAACTAGAGTTAAAATATCGCCTGAACTCCGGAAAGTTTTCAGCTTCAAATCTTTCGGTTCGGTATAGAAAAGACAATAGCAGGGCCTTTACCTGGATACCAGGGATGGCTCAAAAAGAAAATCTAAAAGGAACAGCCCGCACGTTAGACAGATTTGATGGCGATACAGATAGTAAAGGAAAAAAGATGAAACTGGAGGAAGGAATTTTATCGAAAGATGGCTGGTTCCTACTCGACGATTCGAATTCTTTTTTATTTGACAACAGTGATTGGCCTTGGGTAACCCAACGGTCTTCAACTCCTCAGCAGGATTGGTATTTTATGGGATATGGCCTGAATTATAAATCTGCCCTCTCTGATTATACTAAAATAGCCGGAAAAGTCCCTTTGCCACCGCGTTATGCTTTTGGATACTGGTGGTCACGCTACTGGAGTTATTCAGATAACGAATTACGCGATCTGGTAAAGAATTTTGAGAAATTTAATGTTCCTCTTGATGTTCTGGTTATTGATATGGACTGGCACACTACCGATAGTGTTGGCACGAAACCAGATGAATTTGGTCAGCGAAAATGGTGGACAGGCTGGACCTGGAATAAGTCTCTTTTTTCCTATCCCGAAAAATTTCTGCAGTGGACTAAAACCAGGAAACTTAAAACAACATTAAACCTGCATCCGGCATCAGGGATAGCGCCATGGGAAGAGCGTTATGGAGAATTCGCCAGAAAAATGAATTTTGATACCACATCCAGGAAAAACATACCTTTTTTAGGCTCTGACAAACAGTTTATGACGAACCTCTTTGATGTGGTATTGTCTCCACTGGAAAAGCAGGGTGTTGATTTCTGGTGGCTGGATTGGCAGCAATGGCTGGAGGACAAAAAGGTAAAAGGCTTACAAAATACCTGGTGGCTAAATTATACCTTCTTTACCCAAATGGAAAAAAACAGGGATACGAGACCATTATTATACCACAGATGGGGTGGATTGGGAAATCACAGGTACCAGATCGGATTCTCCGGTGATGCCTATATATCCTGGAAGTCCCTGGAGTATCAGCCGTATTTTACCAACACAGCTTCCAACGTTTTATATGGATACTGGAGTCACGATATTGGGGGACATACCTTTGGTGGTGTGAAAAAAGATTTTGACCCTGAATTATATACACGTTGGATGCAATATGGAGCGCTCAGCCCCATTTTCAGGACACATTCAGCAAAAAATGCGACACTTAATAAAGAGATATGGAACTTTAGAGGTGATTTTTTTACCGCTCAACATGATGCCATCCGGTTAAGGTATACCCTTGCACCTTACATCTATACCATGGCCAGGAAAACTTATGACACCGGCATTTCTCTTTGTCGCCCCATGTATTATGATTATCCTGAAAAGGATGATGCATATCGTTTTGACAGACAGTATATGTTCGGTGACGATATATTGGTAGCACCTATAGGTACTCCAACAACAAATGGATTCTCAAAAATAAAGGTATGGTTGCCAGAAGGAAACGATTGGTATGAATGGCATACCGGAACTATTTTAGCCGGTGGGAAGGTTATAGAACGAGATTTCGCAATCGATGAATATCCAATTTTTGTAAAGGCAGGGGCAATTATTCCCATGTATGGCAATGAAGTGATGAATCTGGAAGAAAATCCGGATAGACTAAAATTGGGCATTTTCCCCGGAGGAGTGAGTTCCGGCCAGCTGTATGAAGATCAAGGGAATGATAAGGATTATGCCGGCAATTGTGCTTACACCGGTTTTAAAACCAGGAGGCTGTCTGACCATTTATTAGAGATTATTCTGGAGCCTGTGAAAGGTACTTATCCCGGGATGAAAAATAAGAAAGATTATTTGATAACGCTTTTTGGATCTGCAATGCCGGAGTCGGTTACGGTAAACGGGGAAACGGTCAATTGGCAGCGAACTGATCGGGGAAATTCCTGGGACTATAATGGAGATGAATTGAGCGCAAATATTAATATAGCTGAAGTAGAGGTTGACAGAAAGCTAACGGTACTGGTAGATTTTGGAAGAAATAAGGATGTTGAAATAAATAATGGTTTGAGAGGGAAGTTTAAGCGGCTTAACAGCGCTACGACCGATCTTAAGTATAAGGTAAGTACACTTGTGCTTCCCAAAACTGTTGGTATTGCGGTGGAGACGAATCGTAAATTGGAGTATGACCCGAAAAATTTCTTTGACATCATAACACAGTTCAATATTAATTATTCCGGGATACCCGAAAGCATCAAAGCACTTAACTTAAATAAGGACATAGAGAATTGGTACCTCAGGTATTTAGGTTTCTAATGAAGCTTAAATACTTCTGATGCATTTTTTTTAAACCACATGTGATAAAATTGGATCGAAGCATATGAAAATTACTAAAACCTTTCTGATACTGACGCTGCTGCTTATTGGAAGCAGTTCAAACGCATTACTGGCACAAAATAAAAAGAAGCCGAACATCATTTTAATTCTTGCCGACGATATGGGTTATTCGGATATTGGCTGTTTTGGATCGGAGATTCATACCCCAAATATTGATAAGCTTGCTTCATCAGGTGTTAAATTATCCCAGTTCTATAATTCTGCACGTTGCTGTCCGACACGCGCTTCTCTGCTAACTGGACTTTATCCACATATGGCAGGCATAGGCTGGATGACTACAGATCGGCAACAGCCGGGTTACAAAGGAGAGTTGAACAATGAATGCATTACCATTGCACAAGTTTTAAAATCCGGTGGTTATTCCACTTACGCTTCGGGGAAGTGGCATGTAACAGCCCAGGTAAAATATGATGGAGATAAAAAAAATTGGCCTTTACAGCGGGGGTTTGATAAATATTTTGGTATTATCCCTGGAGCTGCAAACTATTTTAACCCTGGAGGGCTCACTTCAGGGAACGATAAAATAACTGCCGGAAAGAATTTTTACCTGACGGACGCTATTGCAGATACCGCTGTTAAATTCATCGGCAGCCATTCAAAAGAGAAAAAGGATGAGCCTTTTTTTATGTATGTTGCCTTCAATGCACCGCACTGGCCGCTCCATGCCAAACCTGAAGACATCAAAAAATACGAGAACAAATATCTTTCAGGTTGGGATGAGATCAGGAAGGAACGTTATGAGAAACAGCTAAAACTTGGACTACTTGATCATTCCGTAAAATTGAGCCCCCGGGATAATCAGATTCCGGAATGGAATACCTTTTCTGAAGAAGAGAAAAAACTTTGGGCAAAACGCATGGCCGTTTATGCTGCCCAGATTGATTGTATGGACCAGGGGATAGGGCGAATACTGAAGGAACTGAAAAAAGACAAAATGACGGAAAATACACTCATTGTGTTTTTATCTGATAATGGCGCATGTGCTGAAAATGTGGATAGTGGAGAGGATAAAAGCCTGGAAGGTCTTGGTACAAAACAAAGTTTTCAAAGCTATCGCATCAACTGGGCCAACACCAGCAATACGCCATTTAAGCTATATAAACATGATGTGCACGAAGGTGGTATCTCTTCGCCCTTCATCGCCAGCTGGCCAAATGTGATAAAGGCCAATGCAACGGTTATCAGTACACCGGCCCATATTATTGACATCATGCCTTCCTTTGTTGAGGTATCTGGCGCAACATATCCGCTACAGTTTAACAGTACCCTGATTCATCCAATTGCAGGGAAGAGCCTGATTGAATTATTTAAAGGTGGTAAGTTACAAGAACGGCCCATATTCTGGGAGCATGAGGCAAACCGTGCAATAAGGTATCAAAAATGGAAATTGGTATCGAAGGCAAAAAAACGCCCTCCGTTTATCGGTACCTGGGAGCTGTACGATATGAATAATGACCGGTCAGAAAGCCTGGATCTGTCGAAAAAATATCCAAAAATAGCAGATGATCTTGCATCAATGTGGGATAAGTGGGCCAGGGATAATCAGGTTTATCCACTCCGTCCTTCCAAGGCTGGTAAATTGTAAATGAAAACACTAAGATAACTGTGTGATTATGCAACTGTTTTTAAGAAAAAGTGTTTTTTTGTTCCTGTTTTTATCGGGTTTTGCTGAGCTTTATGCACAAAGCAAGACAGATACGGTCTCTGTGTTTACCTATAAGCATGTAGATAGCATCAGACTCAGAATGAAGGTCTGGAATCCGCCGAATAAACAACCTGATCAGAAATATCCCGCAATTATTTTCTTTTTCGGAGGAGGCTGGAAACATGGAGACATGCGACAGTTTGAGCCTCAGGCAAAATATTTTGCTTCTAAAGGAATGATCGCAGTTACAGTTGATTACAGGGTTTCTGAGCGGAATCACACCAGCCCCTTTGAAGCGGTTAAAGATGCCAGATCTGCGATCAGGTATTTACGGGTTAACAGCAATCGTCTGGGTATTGATGAGCATAAGATCGTAGCGGCCGGTGGGTCAGCAGGGGGACATCTGGCTGCCGCTTGTGACCTGATAGCTTTTGATGAGGCTACAGATGATCTTCAAATAAGCTCCAGGCCTAATGCAGTTGTTCTTTACAATCCTGTTATTAATAATGGCCCTGGAGGCTATGGTTATCAGCTTTTTGGTAACGATTATAAAAAAATATCTCCTTTTCACAATATCCTAAAGGGAGCGGCACCAACATTAATCATGTCTGGTACTGAAGATAAGATCGTACCGGTTCATGTCATTAAATCTTATCAGGAAAAAATGATAGCGTTGGGAAACAAGTGTCAAGTCCATTTATACGAGGGACAGGCACATGGTTTTTTCAGATTTAACCCTAAAAAGAAGATGGACAGTTACAAGGGGACGCTCCGGGACGTAGAAATTTTTCTTAACTCATTAGGATATATAAACTAATCTGGTTATTAACGGGGGTATGTGTATCGATTTGTAAAATCTCCCTTTATAGGAGATGACTGAAAGATAAACAATAGGCTTGCCTCGGATTCCCTTTTTTGCTGCGGTGCCTATTAGTAATGTGTCCCTGAATTACCTTAAAAAAAAAGAAAAAAAAATGGCAATAAATAACTTAAGGAAAGATTTGGCTCCGATTACCTCAAACACCATGGCAGATATCGTTGAGGCAAGACTCAGGGCATATCTTAAAAAAAAATCTTTTCGCCCTGGTGATGCGTTGCCAAGGGAGCTTGAACTCGCAGAAGCCTTAGATGTAAGCCGGAATGTGCTGCGCGAAGCGTTGAGCAGATTTAAAATGCTGGGGATGATAGAGACCAAGAAGAAGCGGGGTATGATATTGGCGCGGCCGGATATCCTGGGAACCTTTGAACGTGTATTAGACCCTTTGATCATCGATACGGCCATCTCACAGGATATTTTTGAACTGAGGCTGGTATTGGAGATGGGACTGGCTGATCTGATCTATATCAGAAAAACTGAGAAGGATATTGCAGAGCTGGAAAACATTGCTAAAAAGGAAATCAACCACGACAACTCTTTCAGAATTAAAAATGAGATTGCCTTTCACGGAAAACTTTATGAAATGTCAGGCAATGATACATTAAAGCGGTTCCAGATTATGCTGCTCCCTATATTTGATTATGTGGTTATGCTCGAAAACACGCAGAAAATGGGAAAAGTGAACCACCTTGACCTGGTGCAAATTTTAAAAACCGGAACGAAAGAGGATTTTAAGAAAGGTATGGAGGCGCATTTACAGCCTCATTTTGACCGTTTAAAATAGCGTCCTTCTGCTACGATCAACACCATTTCCCATATACGGTTTTTCCGCTCACTAATTTTTAACATTTGTTGCCTAAAAATTAGGAAAATAAAAATATTATAATTCTATTTGTTGTATATGTACTACATATAATCATTACAGTGATTTAAGCAGGAACTGATCTTTAAACCGAATAATAAATTAATCATGAAAGCAATCTTCAAAATTTGTCTGATAATGGTAGGTCTGTTAGTTGCAATACAGAAGTCAGTTGCCCAAATCCCGGGCTTTACAATATCGGGTACGGTATCCGGCGATAGTCCAAAAGAAACGCTTCCCGGCGTATCTGTCTTTTTTAAGGGATCAAAAATAGGAACAACTACAGATACTAACGGACAATATAAAATAACTGTGTCAGATAGCGAAGGTATCCTGGTGTTCACTTTTGTCGGCTTTAAAACGAAGGAAGTAAACATTGGCGGGCAACGTGTCCTTAATATTATGCTAACCGGGGACGCGGCAGATTTAGATGAGGTGCTCGTAGTTGGTTACGGTACGCAGAGGCGAAAAGATGTTACGGGCTCAATCGCTTCGGTATCAGCTAATGATATAAAAAATCAACCTGCTTCAAACATTGAAAGTCTTTTGCAGGGGCGCGCGGCAGGGGTACAGGTCAGCCAGTCATCCGGAGCGCCAGGTAGTAACCTGAGCATCCGCATTCGGGGAGGAAGTTCCATTAACGCCGGTAATGAGCCATTATATGTGATTGATGGTATCCCTGTTGTGAACGACAATCAAGATCCCTCAGGTACTTCTTATGGTACTGCAACCTCTACCAATGCACTCACTTCTTTAAATCCTGATGATATTGAAAACATTCAGATACTTAAGGACGCTTCCGCAACTGCCATCTATGGTTCCAGGGCAAACAATGGGGTGGTCATTATCACTACTAAACGTGGAAAGGGTGATGGAGTAACGGTATCGTACAATGGTTATTATGGAAGACAGGAAGCCGTAAAAAAGCTGGATCTGATGAACGGGCAACAGCATGCTGAATTTTTAAACGATTGGGCCGTTGCCAACAATGTGACAAAGCCTTTCCCTGATCCCACAGCAATTGGTATTGGAACCGACTGGCAGGAGCAGATTTTAAGAAATGCGGCCATACAAAACCACCAGGTTTCGGTTGCCAGTGGCAAGAATGACATCAAGTACTACGTGTCTGCCAATTACTTTAACCAGGATGGTGTGATCATGAATTCGGGCTTGGACAGATATTCCTTAAGGGTTAACCTGGATGGAAAAATTACCAATAAGGTCAGGTTTAACCAGGCGCTTACCTATAACCGCACCATCAGTAATTCTCTGCCTTCTTCCAATCAGGGGGCAGGAAATGTTCGTTCAGCAGCGGAGCGCTCCTGGGTTACTTCACCGACAATCCCGGTTTTAGACAAAAACGGAGCTTATGTTGACACCTGGTATGGTGCAAGTAAGCCAGACAATCCTGTTGAAGCTTTGTCAACAATTTATAATGAACTAACAGGTGATAACCTGCTGGGGAACCTCTCGGTAGACTATGACATCATTCAGGGCTTAACCTTTAAAACCTTATTAGGGGTCAATTTAAATAACCGGTCGCTCGGAGAATATTATCCGGGTTCGACAACCTATCTCGGCAGTTTGTTTAGCGGATTGGGTATCAATTCCAACAGAAGGATCACCAATATCCTGAATGAAAATACGTTACGTTTTACCCGGACTTTTAACCAGGTTCACCATCTTGAACTTTTGGCAGGATTTACCTGGCAAACAGAAAAAGATTTTGAAAACTCAGCGCAGGCCTCGGGCTTTGCAGATGACCGCCTGGGCATTTATAAACTCGGCGGAGGAACGGGAGTGCCTGTTGTGGATTCCTTTCATACTGAGTGGAGTCTGGCATCGGCCTTGAGCAGGGTAAATTACCAGTACAAGAACAAAATCTTATTAACCGCCTCCTTCAGGGCTGATGGCTCATCGCGTTTTGGCGGAGGCAACAAGTGGGGATATTTTCCTTCGGTAGCTCTTGGTTATCGTTTGTCTGAGGAGTCTTTTATAAAAGACCTGAAGGTGATCAGCGATCTGAAGATCAGAGGTAGTTATGGTTTGACAGGCAACCAGGAAATTGGGTCTTATCAATCTCTGCCACGTCTGGCAACCGACCTGTTTTATATTTTCGGGAACAAGCTGGTTTCAGGCTCACGTCAAACCAGTTTGTCAAATTCTGAATTGAAATGGGAAAAGGCTGCGCAGTACGATTTTGGCCTTGATCTGGCCTTGTTTGACAATCGAATTCAATTTGTATTTGACTACTACCAGAAAACGACAAACGACTTGCTGTTTACCATCAACCTTCCGGGAATATCAGGGTATAGCACTGCATTATACAATACCGGAGCTGTGGAAAATAAAGGGATTGAACTAAGCCTGAATGCTGGAATACTAACAAAAGAATTGAAATGGGATGCAGCCCTTAATTTTGCCCGTAATCGGAATAAGATCACCTCTTTGGGAAGAAACTCATCAACAACATTGTTTGTAGGTTACCCTCCGGGCATGACATTGGGCTATATCTATGATGGTGTATTTAATACTCAGGAAGAAATTGATGGGCAAACTGTGCAAAAAGGTGTAAAACCTGGCGATGCCCGTTATCGTGATCTTAATGGTGATGGAATCTTAAATACCGACGACAGAGAGATCATTGGCAATCCTTTTCCGGATTATATTGTAGGCTTCAACAACAGTTTGAGTTATAAAGGGTTTTCTTTGTCTGTCTTTATGCAAGGCTCAATCGGCGGTGAAAGCACTAGGCTTGCCGCATTATTTAACCCTGCTGATGTATCCAGCAATAAATCAATAGAACTTTTAAACCGATGGACACCCCAAAACCCAGATAGCAATATACCCAGAGCGGGTGTTTCCAATTGGCTGTCAACATCAACACACGATCTGCAGCACCTTAGCTATTTGAAATTAAGGAATGTTCAGCTGGGTTATACACTACCAGCCAGAATCATGCCTTTTAAAGGGACTGCCAATGTGTATCTATCCGGACAAAACCTGCTTACCCTGACCAACGACTATAGTGGATATGATCCGGATGGGGGCATCAACTACCCCACAGCTAAGACAGTAATGTTTGGACTAAACCTGACTTTTTAAAAAATTAATATTTTTTATCATGAAGACAACCAGTAAGAACTTAATATATTGTGCATTGATCCTGTTGGGATTTAACTTCTTATCCTGCAAGAAATTCCTGGAAGAAGACCCTAAAAGTTTTCTCGCCCCTACCAATTACTATACAACTTCTCAGGATGCCATGTCTGCATTGGTAGGTGCTTATGACGCTTTAGGAAACAACAGCAGCACTTATACCGCAAGGCCTATCGCTTATCTGACCTGGCTGTGTTCTGATGAGGCTTTGCCGCCCATTTTGGCGGCGCAAAAGCAACTGGATAATTTCACCTTTGGGGCAGATCATGCTGATATTGGAAATCTTTGGAATCAGATCTACGACGCGATCGGGCGTGCGAATATTGTGCTGGAGAAAGTGCCGGCGATCACGATGGATAATAACGCAAAAGAGCAGATACTTGCCGAAGCCAGGTTTTTAAGAGGCTATCATTATTTTAATCTGGTACGGTTGTGGGGAAAGGTACCTCTTGTTACCAAACCCATTACGGTTATAGATGATGCCCTGATGGCACAAAGTACATTGACAGAAGTTTATAGCCAGATCATTTCAGATCTGGAATCTGCTGCTGCAGTACTGCTCAAAACGAATGAGAATGGACGGGCTACTAAAGGAGCAGCTTTAGGTATGTTAAGCAAAGTTTATTTAACAAGGGCTTCATCAGAAGCAGCCCAGGCTGGTGATTATAAAAGTTGCGCAGAATTGGCAAAGCAGGTCATTGACCTCGGTCCGTATCATTTGATGGCAGATTATCAAAAGGCTGTGGGAGGCGAAGATGAATTCAATGCAGAATCAATTTTTGAATGGCAGGCCGATAGGGTATTGCTTGCTGTTGGGGAACATAGTGTTTATGGACAGTTTACTTTACCCAGAGATATTGTTGGTCTGGTTCCAGAGGCCGGTCAGACGGGGGAGAGTAATATTGCCAGCGAAATCGGCTTCTTCAACAAATACAATGACCTTGATTACCGCAAAGAATCAACATTTATTACGCAGGGAACCAACAGACAGGGTAATGTGGTTAGTTGGCAACAGTTTACTTATCCTTTTCCTGCTCCTGCCTGGAAGTTTGTAAATAAGGCCGCAACAACCAGAAGCGCTTATGCATTTAGTGCCAATGTTGTCATTTTAAGACTGGCGGATGTCTATTTAATGAGGGCTGAAGCACTGAATGAGATCGGAGGCCCGGAAGAAGAAGACGCTTATGAAATGATTAATGATGTCCGTGCCAGGGCCAGGGCCCGAAATGGGGCGGCCACTTCTGTTTTTCCGGCCGATCTGAGCGGACTTAACAAAGAACAGTTTCGGGATGCGGTTTTGGAAGAAAGAGCTATCGAACTTGGATTTGAAGGCCACAGATGGTTTGATCTGGTACGTACAAAACGGTTTGTGTCAACTATGAAAGCTGCACATCCGGAATACCCGGTTGAAGAAAAGCATAATTTATTCCCGATACCGGTAAATGAAACCAAATTAAATACGAAACTAATACAGAATAAAGGATGGTAAAATGGACATTTTGTTTAAGGAACTTATTTGTATTGTGCATCACGTTTATCACCATTGTCCCCATAAAAATGTTCGCTCAAAATAATAGTCAGTGGTTTTCCTGGGGCAATGGCCAAGGGCTGCCGGTAAGGGAGGGGTTAAGTAATACCGTAGCAGGTATAAGCAATGCGGTACTCATTGTAGCAGGTGGCAACAACTTCAAGGGTTTGATACAGGAGGGAGGAAGCAAGGTTGTCTATGACAAGATTTATATAGCTAAAGATGGAAATACTTTAGAATGGATGGAGGCGGGCAAACTGCCGGGCCCATTGGCAAATGCCGCGGTTGTGAATTTTAAGGATGGACTGCTGGTGCTGGGAGGAACAAATGGTCAGCAGCCTACTGACCAGGTATTTTTTATGCGCTGGAATGCCGGCACTGGAAAAATAGAGTTGGACACCAACTATGCAAAATTGCCTGTCGCGCTTACTTCACTGTCTGCCGCCACAACAGGTAATCAAATTTATATAGCCGGGGGGCAGGACCAGAACGGTCAGCCCCGGCAGCTTTTTTACAGATTGGCACTCAACGCTGAGGGTACCTTTGCAGGTCAGCAATGGGAGGCGATGTCTGCCTTTCCAGGTGCGGCAAGGTTTGGCGCTGTTTTGACGGCCCAAAGCAATGGAGAACACGATTGTCTATACTTTTTTGGTGGTAAAGGTACGGCCGGCTACCTAACTGATGCTTATTCTTTTGATCCCGGACACCTGAAATGGAAAATGCTCAAATCGCTCCCCAGGCCCGCGTTGTTTAGCCCTTATATGCCGATGGGACAAACCCATATTGTATTGTTCAGCGGTTCTGATGGTCACGATGCAGATCGCGCAATTGCTTTAAAAGACGATTACCATATGGTTCGGGACGTGCTGGTTTATCATACCATTACCAATACCTGGCTTAAACTGGACAACATACCGACCGGGGTTGCAGGGGCTGCTGCAGTGAAATGGAACAGTAAACTCATGCTGATAGGAGGCGAACTGAGACCAGGTGTACGCAGCAATGAGGTACAGATCGCGGCCATACAGACCACTAAACAAAAAAGTAAGTTTGGCTGGATCGACTACAGCACACTGGGGCTTTACCTGGTGATATTGGCAGGGATCAGTTACTATTTTTCGAGGCAAAAAGATGCATCAGCCGATTACCTGTTGGGCAGCAAAAACATTCCTTATTGGGCTGCAGGCATCAGTATTATGGCTACGCAGGTCAGTGCCATCGGTTTTATGAGCATCCCAGCCAAAGCATATGCGGTAAACTGGGCATACTTTGCCGGGGTTTTTACCTGGTTCATTGCTGTGCCGATCGTTACCCGTGCCTACATTCCATTTATCAGGAAACTGAACGTGGTCAGTGCTTATCATTACCTGGAAGAGCGGTTTAATGCCGTCACCCGTATGTTTGCCGCTGCTGTCTTTATGTTTTATCAGCTGGCCCGCATGGGCCTGGTACTCTACCTTCCGGCATTGGCCCTTTCGGCCGTTACCCCCCTGGATACCCTCACCTGTATCCTGATCATGGGCGTATTGAGCACGGTTTATACCGTTGTCGGCGGATTTGAGGCGGTGATATGGATTGAAGTGGCGCAAGCTATATTATTGTTTGGTGGAGGAGTAGTCTGCCTCGTATTGGCGATCGCAGGCCTGAACGGTGGCTTTGGTGATTTTCTAAGTCTGGGCATTGCCGATCAGAAATTCAGTCTGGGCGAGGCGGATTGGGGGCTGACTTCCTCTACGCTGTTTGTGATCCTTATTGGCAATGTCTTTATTCGATTGGGTAACCTGACCAGTGATCAGGCCGTAGTGCAGCGTTACATGACCACCAGCAGTTTGAAACAAGCACAGCGTAGTGTCTGGGCAGATGTGGCGATCTCTGTACCTTGGGCAGTAGTGGTATATGGCCTGGGTACGGCCTTGTATGTGTTTTACAAACAGCATCCCGAACAATTAAGTCCCTCGATTTCAACGGATGGGATCTTGCCCATGTTTATTGCCCAGCAGGTTCCTATTGGACTTAGTGGATTGATCATTGCAGCTGTTTTTGCTGCTTCTATGTCTACCCTGGAAGGGTCTATTCATAGTGTGGCTACAATATTTACGACTGATTTTTACAGTAAATACAGGAAAAATGTCAGCCAAAAAGAAATGGGGAAAGTTGCAAAAATCGCTACAGTGGTGTTGGGTGTTTTTGCCACTGGTTTTTCACTGATACTGGTCTTCATGGATGTTAACTCCATACTGGATGTTTTCCAGGAAATTACGGGACTATTTATCGGCGCTTCTACAGCCTTGTTTATGCTCGGTATCTTTACCAGGCGGACCAATGCAACGGGAGCGCTCATTGGGGCCATTAGCAGTGGTATTATCCTATATTTCATTAAAACGCATACCCCGCTTAGCTTTTGGCTGTACAGCGCTATCGGTTTTTTGAGTTGTTACATCATTGGATACCTGGCCAGCCTGGTATTCCCTGGCAAAAGAGGACTTCAGGGACTTACGTATTACACCATTAACGATAATTTAAAAGAAACTGTCAATGATTTACAACTCACAGCTGAGGAAAAATAAATCATGATCGCTTCTTCACCATTGAACATAAATTATAAATCAAGAAAAATAAAATATGGAACACCTCATTGCGCTCGATGCCGGTTTAAGCAAATACCAACCATTAAAACGAATAATTTGCTATGATGATTTTGATAAAGGGTTGAACGGATGGATGGATTTACATCCCAATTATGTAGGCAAAGACTTCAATACCCTAAGATATAGCCATGTAGATAAGACCCAATGGGGCCCCTTGATGCTCAGCAGTGCAAGTTTCAGACTGGCCGGCACTCATGGCTCAATGGATGGGACCTATTCTTTAAAACTATCCACCCGTCCTGTGGCCAATACCTATACAGAAGCCCCGGCGCCGGGTAGCTTATCACATGGCATCAAACGGATGACCACACACCTGCCGAAAGGGTTAAGGCAATATGAGATGTGGTATGCGTATACGCCAGAACAGGATCGACAAGGCTTAAGTGAGCAGGCCATGCGTGCTTTCGGTATTTTTTTTGACATCCAGGACGATGATTACCGCTACTTTATCGGTGCACGTTATGTCAACGCCGTTAACGGAGAAATGGTGCGACGCTGGCAGATCTTTAAGGCCAAGGAAGTCACTGACCTGGAATGGGCATACGGCGTGGAAAACGACTGGTGCAAAATGGGTATCGATGCCATGTGGTACGGTAAAAGATATGCAGATGGATCGACGGACGGCTTTGAATGGATTGAAGATGGTTACCAGGACCTTTGCTACAATGAAAGTGACGACAAAATCAATTGGAGTTACCTGAGGCTGCTGATTGATACCGAAAAAAGAGAATATGTAGAGTTGCAGTCTGGCAACAGGATTTTTGACCTCAGGGGCATGAAGCCAACACTTACCGCGCCTTATGCCAGGATAAAAGGACTGTTTAACCCCAGTCTGTGGGTAGAGAACGATACGGACCGACGTGTGTTCTTTTATGTTGATTCTATAGTAGTTTCCGGAGAATAATTTTTGAAATATGAATATGAGACATTTTCACGCATCAGCAGTAGAGCGAAGAGTAAAATTTGAAAACGAATTGATTTCTCATCCTATGGAAGCGGGATGGGCGGCAGAAGCGATCTTCTTTTTAATTGTTGAGGAAATACCGGAAGGTTCCAGCCTGAACGCCATAGCGGAGATTTCTGGAGACGGCATCAACTGGATTCCAGAGGGGGCACTTTTTCCTGTAATCGATAAACCAGGTCATTATTTTTGTAAGGTATCCCATTTCGGGAACTGGCTCCGGGTATCCGGTAAAATTACCGGAAAGGATACCAGCATAAAGGCTTCTGTACACCTGCATTTAAAGTCCTGAGAAAAATGAGTTCCAAATGAAAAGACCGTTTTCCAGTTATGGCCTGTTAAATCCCTCATCAACCTTTGTGGCTTGAACCGCTGGAACTTTCGATGATGCCTTTGATCAACCTAAAAAGAAAATATTTAATTAAATGGTATCGCAGATACCATACAAAAAAACATAGTAATGAATAAAATTACTGGATTAATTGCAGCAACATTTGCAGCTTACCATGAGGATGGTACAATAAACCTCGATATCATACCGGTTATTGTTGATAAAATGATAGCAGAAGGATTAACTGGCGTATTTATATGCGGCACCAATGGAGAGGGACCGAATTTAACGACAGAAGAACGAATGGCCATTGCAGACGCCTATGTCAACGCCGCACAAAAGCGGATACTGGTATTGGTACATGTAGGGCACAGCTCAATTACAGAGTGTCGCAGATTAGCTGCCCATGCCGAAAAAATAGGTGCAGATGCCATTTCGGCCGTTGCGGCATTTTATTTTAAGCCAACTACGGTTAGCAATTTGGTTAAATGCATGGCAAAGATTGCAGCCGCGGCGCCGAATACTCCGTTTTACTATTATAACATACCAGCGTTAACGGGAGTCGCTTTAGATATGGTTAAGTTCTTAATGCTGGCTGAAGAGGCAATCCCAACACTGGCAGGTATTAAGTACACTGCGGCAACGCTGCACGAATACCAGGCTTGTTTAAACTATAAGGACCGTAAATTTGATATTTTGTTTGGTTATGATGAAATGCTGCTTTCGGCACTTGCTGTTGGCGCAAAAGGTGCAATTGGCAGCACCTATACTTTTTCCTCAGCAATTTATCATCAGCTGATCAAACTATACAATGAGGGTAAACAGGAGCTTGCAGCAAAATGGCAGCTTCATTCGGTAAACATGGTGCGTTGCTTAGTCAAGTATCCACCCATACCAGCACAAAGGGCCATCATGCAGATAAAAGGACTGGAACTGGGCAATTGTAGATTGCCGCTTGAACCGCTTTCTGCCAATGATACCCTTGCTTTAAAAGAAGATTTAGCTGAAATAGGTTTTTTTGAACTCGTTAATCAACATTAGTCTGGACAAAAATGTTTGAACTCGTTAATCAACATTAGTCTGGACAAAAATGAAAATATCAATTAAAATAAAACTTGTTATCGTGCTGGTCGTTGCGATGTGTTTGCAACTGAATGCCCAGCATGCCGGGAAGACAGTAAGCATATTGATGATTGGTAACAGTTTTTCGCAGAATGCCTCGAGATATCTGCCCCAAATGGCTGAAGAAAATAATATAAATCTTGTTTTAGGCAGGGCAGAAATCGGTGGGATGATGCAGGTTGCTATCTCGCAGGTTTAGTGTGGTACGGCCATTTGTTTGGCAGAAATCCAACTCAGGTACGGTTCAAGCCACAATCGGTGTCCGATCAATTCTCAGCATTTTTGAAAAAAACTGCATTCAAAACAGTCAGGGTAAATAAATAAGCTGGAAACAGGGATGATCCCGGACTACATCCATTTAAACCAACTATAAACTTAAATGATATGAACAAAACCTATTGTTTCAAAATTAGAATACAGTATTGCAACAGGGTTGTAATGGTATTTTCCTTTATTTTGCTAAGCCTTGCAGCTTGTAAAAAATCGAGTGTATCGCAGGATGTGGCCGCTGCCTCGAAGGAACAGGTACAACCCAGGTCCTCAGTTGAAAGCGAGTTTTCAATATTGGCCTTCAATGATCCGATCAAATTGTTTGATGGGGGCAGTGGCGTTTATCATTCCTATCGCATCCCATCTATTATCCGGACAAAAAAAGGGACTTTAATTGCATTTTGTGAAGGGAGGGTAAATAACAACCGTGACTATGGAAACATCAATGTGATTTGCAGAAGGTCTACCACCGACGGCAGCGGTTGGGGTCCAGAGATTTTGGTCAAAAGCAGCGACGGTACCTGGGGCAATCCTACTGCGGTTGTTAATCAAAGCGATGGAAAAATCTGGCTGTTTATGTCCTATAATGCAGCCGGTTTGAGCCAAACTGGCGAAAACGGAACAACAAAGATTACCCAGCCGGGTCAACGAAAAACATTTGTTTGCTTTAGTACCTTTAATCAGGATGGAAATGAATGGTC
>CAMLDJ010000059.1 GCA_946478755.1 uncultured Pedobacter sp.
GCCGGTGGCCCCGGAGATTATTCCGGATGGTAATGTTATCAACGGTTAGATAAGAAGAGTATAGCACCTGTACGGTCCAGAAACCGGCCTGCTGTGCATGGATGTCTTTCAGGATAATGTTTTTTGAATCGGCAATTAAGATCGTTCTCGGTCTTTTGGCATCATAATCTACAATCCAGCGCAATCCTTTTGGGTCGTAGTCTTCCTTACGTATCTTCCAGTAATAGTCCCAAAAGACTTTTCCCTGTGCATGAATTAAACCGGTCCCGCTGATACCAGCATGTTCCTGGTTTAGAATATTTAAGAGGGCGGCAGGCCATTTCATCTCTATTCCTGCCACACGTGTGTCGATGTCCGGATAATCTTTGATGTTCTCGCTTCCAAGGATTTCAACTTCTTTATCAATTTGAAAGTTTACCCCTTTTTTTATAAAAAGTGAGCCGGTCAGGTATTTTCCCGGAGCAAAGGAAACCGTTCCTCCGCCTTTTGCTGCACATTCATCTATAGCACGCTGAATGGCCTTGGTATTTAGCGTTTTGCCATCGTTTATGGCTCCGTATTTGTTTACATTGTAGACCGCGTTTCGGAAATTGATCGGCTTTGCGCCAACCTTTGATACCCATTCCGGCTCCTTAGGCTGGCTAAATGAGGAAACAGAAAATAATAATAAAGCAAAAAATAACAGCGCGTTCGAAAATCTCATAGTGGTTTAAAAATATATGTGGTTAGGCCAAAAAACTAAAGCAATTTTAGCGTTTTACTGACGATAAACTTAGAAAGTAAAGCGCTAAACAGCAACCTGTCTCATCCTGCCTAAGGCGAAATTACCTTCGGACCTATTTTTCAGCCCGCCAATCTGATTACACCAAGTTGGTTAAGAAAATTATTTACCAATAATTAACGAATATTAACCAGTCACTTTTCGGTTCCAGCCCCTTAACATCCGAAGAATATCCGAGCAACAGCCGCTTAAAAGCCGACCATTATCAGTTAACTAAAAGTTAATCACCACCATTCATGTCATGGAAGGATTCCATTGAAGTAATCTTCAAGGTGGCTATAACCACTCGCGCTGATCATTGCGCCATCGCTTGCATTTTTGGGGTTCAGCTTGCTTTTTATTTCCCAGGCATCCGGAATCCCATCCTTATCCGTGTCTTTCGGAGCGTTGACAGAACGGTACACCGGCCAGCCCCCCACCTGCTCCTGTGAATCGATTATTTTTCCTGAATTGTTGGTAACCTCGGTAATTAAGCCCATGTCGATGGGGTCCCTTAGTGGATAACTGGCTCCAACAGTTTTCAATACATCTGTATAAGCCTGCTTTGCAGATGATGTTTTTACGAAAGCTGTTCTAAAAGGTTTTTCTACGAGCTCAAACAGCACTTCACCCTTACCCTGGTCGCTATTGAACATGGCTTCGGGTTTACTGGTATGCTGCGGTCTTCCTTCTACTACATTACCTGCCAGATAAAATTTTGCTTTGGATGTTTTCGTCAACACAATGGGAGCCGTCTCACTGCTATTGGGGCCAGGCTTGAGGTAGTTCCCTATGTAATTTACACTGATGTTTCCGCCAGTCATGCCGGTACATATATCTCCCCAATTGTACATCACATTATTTCTTACATCAATGGTAGGCCATGGCGGCTGGTTATAATTATCGCCCAACCGGGGGTTTCTGCCTTGATTGTCGATCCATAAATTATGATGCAGCGTCATACCGCCTACTCCACGCACCAGTGAACCGAAACCATGCCTGCCCTTTTTATGGACACTTCGGCTTAACGATTGCCCGATTAAACACCATTGCACCGTAATGTTATAAATATTACCAGAGGGAGAAAGCCCCTCATCAATCGACCAGTTTGCGCTGCAATGGTCAAGGATTACATCATGAGCATTTGAAATTACACTGATGGCATCCATTTCTTCGCCCGAAATATCACCAGGTCTGGCGCGAATGTAGCGCAGTACAACATCATGGGCAGAAATTCTTAGGTCCCTTCGTTTTAAACAGATTCCTTCACCTGGCGCGGTCTGTCCGGCAACGGTGATAAAAGGGTTACTGATGACGATCGTGGTTTTCAGATCGATAACGCCTGAAACAGCAAAAACCACGGTCCTTCTTCCTGCGGCCTCGCAGGCTTCCCTGAAACTTCCGGGACCGGCATCATTCAGGTTGGTCACCACATAAACTTTACCTCCTCTTCCACCAACAGTTTTAGACCCAAAGCCTTCGGCCCCCGGAAATGCCGGTAAGGCTTTATCCTGTCCCAAAGCCTGTGCTGCAACTAAAAAACAAGATAGCAACAGTGCCCAGACCTTATTTTTATAACTTATATCTTCCATCAATGCTTTTTATTATCAAACAATACGACAACAAATCATTTTACATCATTTTCTCAAATCCCTCCCACATCACCTTCCATTTTCCGTTTTTAGGAAAGCCCGGGTTTTCTATGGTATTCCCATCCCATCCTGCACACATCATGGCTACGGCCGTAAGTAAGCCGCCATTGCCTGGCAGATACAGACGTAAACGATCATCCTGATAGTTGTGCCCGTTAACGAGATAGGTATTGGTACGGATATCCATCATCAACGCATCAACTGCTTTCTCCGGCATATTGAGGCGCGCGGCGGTCATTGCTGTCATCGGAAAATCCCATCCCCAGGTATCAGCCCAGCTCCAGGTGTCCCAAACCAGGTTAAAGGTTTTTTTCATGACTGCTTTATCCAGCAGGCTGGTTTCCGGGAGCATACCGAAGGCCCCCAGGACTGAGGGATGATCTGTTTTATATTCGGGATTCGTATAAGAATCTGTTGCACTTTCTGTAGCCAGATATACCCCATTCTGTTTCGGTAAAGGAGATAATCTGGAGATAACATCATCCCATTTCTTATTCCTGGCCATTCCCAGACGCAGGCGCCATTGCTGTGCGGTTTTCAATGCCCATTCCCAGTAAGCCAGCTCATAAGTTGGATTGAAGGTCGTTTCAGCTTTGAAACGTTCCTGAGCTGGAATTAAACCGGGGCCCAAAACATAACGTTTCTTTTCTGCATCATAATGCGCAAAGGAAGCCATAAAATCTGCGGTGGAAAAAACCAGATCCTTATACTTTTCAAGCACTTTTTTGTCCTTGTGCGCCCGGTATTCCAGCTCGGTAAAGGTAATGATATGGGGCTCCTGCCAGATGAGCATGGCGCCAATAGAAGAAGGGGATTCATTGCCCTCATTATCCGTCATTTTTTGCCACCGCAGTCCATCAAAGCCCTGGCGTTTGGCAATATCAGCCGCTTTGTCCTTCACTTTAAAATACCAATCCACGCTTTTATTCAGCAAGGCTTGCCGGCCCCACAATGCAAAATGAACACCATGCCACCAGTGCATTTCCAGATGTGGCTTGCCGTACCAGCTGTTATAAGTTAAGCCGGTTTCCTGGGGAGGAAAATTCCCTGCACACTGGATCTTAGTTAGATATTGTGATAGGACCACCCGCCGCTCCAATTCATTCGCACGTTTATCGGTGCTCCCGCTAAAATCAACAGCTGCACCACTCAACCAAAAGGCTTTCCATTTAATGATGCTATTGGACTGGACAGCTGCAAATGCGGGAAGGAGCGCTGTGTTTTTCTGCGCCGTAAAAAGACAGCTAAAATCGAATGTGTTTGAACTCTTATCGGGCGTGATGATAAAATAATGCTTTGACTGCTCCTCGATCCGCCCACCGGTTTTCCAGGAAAACGAAGTGAAATAGGATGCAGAATCCAGCTGATGCTTTATCAGCGCCGCTTTATTGCTGCTGTTTATTATCGTTGAAGTATGCCGCTCAGGATCAGCCCAGTTGTTACCTACATCAGCCCAATCGCCCGTAGCATAAGGAAAGCGTAACCGGATCTTTAACCGCCCCTGTTTGATCAGTGCCGACTCCACTGAAGCGGCAATGATATCCCGATCCTGGTGACCAACAGTGATTACACTTACCGGGATACCTTCAAATGTAAAATTACTTTTTATTTCACCTGTCCAGGGATCGAGCTGTTGACTGATCTGCTGGATGTCTGCCGGAAGCGCCGGTTTCCCATCGGTTCTGATCAGTTCAAACCCGAGATTCCCCAGCTGTAGCCGGTGCACATTTTGCCGGTAAAAGTTTACCGCTTCTTTAACCCGCTGGGGTTCATTTAGCTGAACAGTATAAGGGATCTTACGGCCATATTGATCATAATATTTATAGGCCTCCTCAATTTTGTAGTTCGCCGTATTTTTGAAGGTATCCCAACCCCATTCAGATTGAGTACCCAGCGGCACACCTTTGGCGTAAGCATCGGGAAAGGTCTGCAATCCGGTAGCGTCGACGGTAAAGGCAAATTTACCATTACCGACTGAAAGAGAAGACAGGGAGTCAATGCGGTCGACCAGCACCTTGTGCCGTTGCACCACTGCCTGACGATTTATTTGCGCATGGGCGCTGTTGGAAGGGCAAAAAAAAGCCAGCAGCGCCGCTGCAGTAAGATTAAAAAAAAGCATCTTCATATTCTTATGGTTTTACTAAACTAACGAGGTATAGTTCGAGATTGGTATAGCCAGAGCCACTTACTTTAGCGGCATCTGCTGCGTTGTTAAAATCTAATTTGTTTTTCTTTTCCCAGCGGTCGGGAATTCCATCACGATCTGTATCTTTCCTGGCAGAAACAATTTCTTTAACGGCTTGCTGTCCGCCAGCATCCGCTTCGGTTTTAAAGATCTGTCCTGTTTTACCCAGGCTTTTTAAATAACCGATAATCCGGTTGTCGACTGCGTCACGTTTTAATGAAGAACCAACCTCAGCCATGACCACCTTGCAGGCTTTGGCAGCAGTGCTAACCTTAACATTGCTTTTTGGCAGGAGTGTTGGTTCTTGGAGGAGCGTTGCAGTTTCTTCAATGATATCTTTATCGGTAACCAAACGTCCGTTTAGCTTCCCGTCTTTATTCAAATCGGTATAATTGCTCTTGTGATAAACATGATCGGTAGCGGAGAACATGCTCAAAAAGTTATCCGTAGAGCTCGGCCCTGCAATGAAATAATTGCCAACGATATCCTGGTAGTGGTTTGCACTCGAATGTCCACCTACAAAACCGCTTTTTCCCCAGTTGTAAACCACATTATTAATGAATTCAATTTTAGCCTTTGCTTTCGGGTTGCGGCTTTGGTTACCTGCGAACAGGCAATGATGCATGGTTACATATTCAGGCACCTCTAACAGGGCCCCGAAACGCTGCGGGTCTATGCTTTCAGCAATCATGCAGTACTGAAGCGTGACATTTTTACTTTTCTTGATGTGCAGGTTATCCCACCTGCCCCATTGAATGGATACATGATCAAAAATAATATCGGTCAGGTTGTCGGCCACCACTGTACAGGAGCCTCTAGACATATTAATGCTTCCTCTGAAGCGGATATACCTGACGATTGTGCTATCCTTAAAGGATACCCCATTTCCATAAATGGTGATCCCTTCGCCTGGTGCGGTCTGCCCGGCAATGGTTGTCCTTGGGGAAACGGAAATCTTTCCCCCGATCTTAATGACCCCTGAAACATCAAAAATTATGGTTCTTCCGGGCTGACTTACAGCATCACGAAAGGAACCCTCACCGGAATCATGAAGGTTGGTCACCCGGTAAACCGAGCCACCACGGCCTCCGGTTGCAAAACGACCGAAGCCTTCGGCCCCGGGAAAGGCCAGCTGCTGGGCATTAACATTGTAACCAAATAAAACCAAAATTAACACGCCACATAACAGTTTTAAAAAGCCGCTGGCTTTCACTGGGGTTCCAATCATTACATTCCGGTAAGGGTGATTCTTTTTTAACATATATTTTTCAATTAGTCTTTCTCGATATCATTCTTCATCATGCCTGCTCTATATAAGATTCTTAGCATCCTCTTCTTAAAACCGGGTTATTTCAGTTTAAAAGGTAAATACCAGTTGGTTTTATTGGCCAGCCGGGACCGTACAAGTGCAGCCAAAGCCCCATCGCCGGCGGCTTCAAATTTGGCAGCAATCTTATCAGCCAGGTAATTTGGGTCAGTAGCTTCTCTGCGCAGGGCGATGCGCAGCAAGTCCTGCCAGCGATAGCCTTCAAATGCAGTTTCCAAAGCCTCTTCCGCTAAGATCTTATCCTCCACCTCAAGGATATTTGTGGTTTCGGTAATCGGAACATCCATGTTAACCGCACGGCCCCTGATTCCTGAATTCCGGTACCAATTCCCTCTGATGGTTCCACCATCACCATTAAAATCAAAAGGATATACATCTGGTACACCATTATAGGTTGACTTGGTACCAAATGCAGCTTTGATTCCGCTGTTGATCAATGCTCCGGCTAAAAGCTTGCGATCCAAGCGGTTTGCCGCTTCGGCATAACGCAAATGCAGGATCGCTGCGCGGTAAATAACCCATACCCCTTTTTTCTCAAAGGGTTCGGTTAAACTGTAGTTAGGTGTAAATTTCAAAACTTCTGGCTCTATCCCATTGAAATAGCGGTAAGACATATTTAGCCCTCTGCGATCGGTTAAGCTGCCATCTGTCCGGACCTGAGCGTCCC
Source organism: uncultured Pedobacter sp. (assembly GCA_946478755.1). The sequence continues at coordinate 6,592 of CAMLDJ010000059.1, forward strand.
AGTTTTTGACCGATAAAGCAGAAGGCTTAACCAGGTAACTTCCAGATGTTGAAAACAACTCCAGCAATGGGTTTCCGGGTGAAAAGCTACTGCTGAAAGGCAGGGTCCACATCCGTTCCCAGTTTTGAATTCTATTCGCCAGCGGCGCACTGAATATACTTGACCATGGATTGACGACAGCGGTTGTTTTCAGGGAGTGATCAGTTGAATTATCATCTCCAACACGATACGTATCATAAAGATCCACCTGCTGATCGGCACTAGAACTCAAATTGGTTCCAGTCTCCATCACATCTTTATAATAACTTGCAGCTTTGAGATAATTACCCTTCCAAAGATTTAAGTCTGCCAGAAAGGACCTGCGATGAATGAAGAATTTAAATACCCCATCTTTGATCAGGTACACATCCATAGGGAGGATGAGTGTTGGGCTGGCTGAAGAGGTATTTTGATTTAAAAATTCTCCCGGAGTCGCTTCAGTTTCGGCAATCAAACGTGTTAACAAATCGTCGAATGAGACTTTAGGAAATTTGCTTTCATCCTTCAGGTCATTAATATTGGTCAGGGCATCCGTTACATAGGGTATACTTCCATAATGAATCCCCAACTGGAGGTACAACCAGCTGCGCAAAAATAGAATGTCCGTATAGCGCTGATAGTACTCTGTATGATCAAGCAATTTCTTATCACGCATGATATTAAAGTTTTTCAAAGCGTCATTACAATTGATGATCACCTCATAAAAGGGCTTCGGATCTGCATAGGGATTGTCGGCCGCCACCGTTTGTGTCCCCAACTGTTTCAGGTAATTGTTTGCATTAGGCGTTACGTCAAGTAAGTCGGCCCTCAGTTCATTTAACAATATATATCTATCGGCCAACCTTACAAACTTGCCATAAATACCCAATACGGCGGCATCCGCATCATACACATTCCCATAGGTCTGAGCTGCTTCCAGGGCATCCTCCGGCGCTATGTCGAATGTTTTTTTACACGACGTGATGCTGCTCAGGCCCAGCATAAGCAATAAACATTTTATAATTGTGATGGATAAGTTCTTATTCATATCAATATTTTTTCTTTTTCTATAAGTACTACAAACCAATTCTAACACCGAGCTGCATAGATTTAAAACCCGGCTCCAATCCGGTATCCACACCTCTGGCAAATACACTGGTGCCAGCACTAAATTCAGGATCATAGCCCAGGTATCGGGTGGCCGTAAACAAATTATTTGCGATGGCATACACCGTAGCCGAACGGATAAATGCTGCTTTTACCGGCACATTATAGCTCAGGGATATCGTTCTTAATTTCAGGTAAGACCCATCTTCTATCCAGCGGTCTGAAAAACGTGCATTGCGGGAAAGATCCCCCCATGAAGCCCGGGGTGTATTGGTGACCTGGCCGTCAGTTCTCCAGCGGTTTAAGGCTGCCTGACTTTGGTTGTCATATCCGCTCATGCTTTCCAGACCCGCCCTGGTACTGTTATAAATGTCATTGCCATAGCTAAATGTAAACAAGGCATCCAATGACCAGCGTTGGTAAGTAAGTTTATTGCTATAGGATCCGGTAAATTTCGGATTGGGGTTGCCGATTAACTGGCGGTCATGCTCATCAATCAGCCGGTCGCCATTCAAATCGGCAAATTTCATATCTCCACCCTGAAAAGGAATAAAAGCACCATCAGCTGTTTTATTGCTTAGGCCAGAAGCGAGCGCAGCCGCATCCGACTCATATACTCCATTGGTTTTATACCCATAAAATAAATTAGCAGTCTCATCTATCTGCGTGATAATGGTTGCGCCACTATAATTGGTAAGCAGTTGTTGATTGCCACCGAGACTGCTTATTTTATTCCTGTTCAGCGCATAAGTTAATCCCATATCCCATTTAAGATCGCTCCGGTTAATTAGCCTACCGTTTACTGCCAGCTCCAATCCTTTGTTTGCCATGTTTCCACCATTACTCAAGGCATAGCTAAATCCGGTTGAAGTGAATAAAGGCTCATAGATAAGCATATCTGAGATTTTGTTATGGTACAGATCCAGGCTGATGTTTAAGCGCTCCTTTAAAAAGGAGGCATCTAAACCCACATTTAACTTTTCATTGCTTTCCCATTTCAAAGCAGTGTTGCCAATATTGCCTCTAACCAGTCCCTGACGGCCCAGGAAATTCTGAGATATATAATATGATTTTGCCGTATAATTACCAATATCATCATTGCCAGTCAAGCCATAACTTGCACGTAATTTTAAACTCTCCACAAACGCGCTGTTGGCCATGAAATCTTCAGATGACACTAGCCAGGAAGCCGCGATGGATGGCATAACGACCATTTTAATGCCATTCAAAGTCAGCACATCAGGTATGTCCTTACCAAAACGGGAGGAAGCATCCGCAGCTATATTGAGGGAGAGGAAATATTTGTTATAGGCCTCGTAGTTGACATTGAAATAGTTGTTCAGCCAGTTCCATTTACCCAGTGATCCGCCAATAATGCGAAGCGTACTTTGGGTACCGCCAAGGGTTACAAAATCATCACTGGCTGTATTGTAACTGGTACCATTGTCCAGTTCCGAGTTGCTGCTCTGAAATCTGAAGCCCAGGTTTGCACTTAACTTACTGAAATGATTGAGGTCTTTTTTGTATGACATCCAGGTATCGGTATTTACGGCAAACAGGCGTTGTACACCTGCGGCAACCTTATTGTAACCTACCGCTGTTGGCAATACCACTGGTACCATACCCAGCTGAGGGGTAAAATAATTCTCCCTTACTTTGTCGTACGTCACACCAATAATGGTATTTGCTTTGAAAGATTTACTGAAAGTATAGTCAAAACCAATGGAACCAGCAAAACGGTAATTGCGGTTTAAGGCTTGAATGGTTTCGGATGCAGCACTTGGATTACTTACACCAAAGTTATCGGTATCGGCCAGGTTTGGCGATTGCACACCGGTTTCCGACAATTCGTATGGGGAAAGAAAAGGAGATTTGATTTGAGACAGATACAATGGATTGGTTGTGTAGGCTTGTCCCTGGTCCCTTAAGTTCTGCTCGCTCCGTGTAAACGCAAGGTTTATCTGCGATTTCAACTTTGAAGAAAGATTTAAACTGGCATTAAAACGGGTCTGATAACGGGTCAGATCTGTATTGTTGGTAATGCCTTCGTTATTCAGGTATCCGAGCGACAGGGAATAGGTTGCGATATCGTCACCACCGGTTACTTTCAAATAGTAATTTTGACTGACGCCACTGCTCATCACCCTGTCCTGCCAGTTTGTATTTTGATGATAGTTATAATATTCAGGATTCGGATTATCATTCATATAAGGCTCAGCTTTAATCATTTCATCGGTCATACCCGGTTTTGTTTTCAGCAGATCGGACAAAAAGATGCGGTACTGATCCGCCTGCATGACCGGCAGTTGATCAACGGTACCATTGTATCCGCCATAGGCAGAAAAATCTAATCTCGTCGCGACATCCTTTGCTCTGCTTGTTGTTATTAAGATGACCCCATTGGCGCCACGTGTTCCATACATTGACGCGCCATCCTTAAGGACAGTGATGTTGTCAATGTCTTTTATATCTACATTCGCCAGATGGTTGTTCCGGTGGCCGGAGATGATTGAACTTCCATAAGTATTGATGTCATAGATCACACCATCTACGACCACAAGTGGCTGATTGGCAGCATACAGGGAATTATACCCGCGCAGGTAAAGCTCGGCCCCGATATCCGGCGTACCTGATCTTCTGATGGCCTCCAGACCCGCAACCTTTCCCTGAATATAGGAATCCGGTGTTTCATTGCCGCGCGTCCAAGATCCATTCGGGTTAATGCTTGCCACCGCATATGGTGTTCTGTTTTTTAATACTGTACCAAAAGGAAGTACCGCGGCATCATATACAGAAGTATAGCTCTCCTCATACAAAACTGACGAAATGGCCCTACGTCCTTTCAGTGCTTCTTCCCTGGATTGATAACCTTGTGCTGAAATCACAATTACCGCATGCAGATCAGGAACATTGATCTTATAATTTCCCTTTTCGTCCGTAAGTGCCGCAGAGTAGCCGGTTACACTCACGTTAATTCCCGGCAAGGGCTTTCCGGTAGCGGCATCAGTAACTATGCCTGTAATTTGCGGCCCTGTAGCCTTCTTTACAGTTACAATTTCTGTTGTGCTTACCGTATCTGTTTCCTGAGCAAGCAAGTGATTGCTCAGTGTGACGAAAAATAAGCACGGCAAGACAATATTTTTTACTGTTTTTGAATCTATATACATAAGATGCTGTTGAAGGGCTAGTTAACTGGTTTTAATTTTATATAATCTAAAGTCAGCGCCGTGGGCAGTGCAGAAGTTGCCCCGAGCGAAGAGGCAAGGAAGGTATACAGGGTGCCATAGGTTTCGGCGGTATACGTTCCCAGATAAACTTCTTTAAAGGCGTCCTTGTACGACTGGCTGGCCTGGTCGAGCCCGAGTACAGAAGGAACGTCTTTATATCCCAGCGTAACGACTGAAGTAGCGGCTCTTGTTGTACTAAAGTTTATCTTCATGGAAACAGGTGTTGTCAATACATCATTTATCGCCCTCCAGTACACCTCATATTTTACAGAATTGACCACTGGCTTATATCTGAAATAATAAAGCGGATTTGGGCTGGAAGTGATGCTACCTGTCTGCAACTCAGTGTAGCGGACACCGAAAGGATCCTGCTTAATCCTGACAAAAGGGTTTGAAGGTGCCCGTAACGAATCCGGCATTTCGGCCTGTATTACAACCGTTGGAATTTTATTTTCCATGACTTTATAATCGATGCGATCTACTACATACGCAATCCCGTTGCTCAGCAAACGCGTTTCCACAATGGCGTTCTTGTCGAGATGGATCTTAACACCGGTAACGCTGGTCATTGAATCCGGCAGTTCATTCAACGTATAAACCCCATTTACGACCAGGTCACGCACTACGCTCCATTTGGTAAGTGTATCCGCTAACAGCAAATCGGGATGCCTGTTATAAGTAGCCAGCTTGTTGTTCTCAGCAGTAAATGCAGCATCATTTAACACGATATAGGTAAGCAGACTATCTTCGCTGCTGATATCGGAGATCTGCTGAAAGTATCTGTTCCTTGTGACTTGGAATGTTGTCTCTTCCTGGTATACCCCTTTCTGAGTAACCGGGTCTTTGTACAAAAGCACACCTTTGCTGGTATCTAGTTCCAGGTGTTCCATCCCCTTGATGAATGCAGCCTGTAAACCTGCCATTGTGGAAGCCTGCAAAAATTCCCAGGCATTTGGTTTTGGTACTGAAGCTGCGTCTACCACATGCAGCACCCCATTTTTCACGTACACATCCGCCGCAACAATTCTGGCTTCCTCAAATGTAGTTTTGGTAAATCTTGTATTTTTGCCATTCAACATTCTGACAACCAGCAAGGGTTTAGGATTGGCCGTAAAATAGCTCTGATTGGCAATGCAATTGCCTACAAAACGCTTTAACGCTGCCGTATCATTGACGATGTCCGCGTCGAGGCTTTTTAAGGCCTCGTTATTTGGGGCCCAAACGGTAAATGATTTAGACGACTGGAGTACGCCATCATAACCCGTTTTTACCAGGTAAGCAGCAAAGGTGCTTAGGCTGGCATCCGAACTGATCTGTTCAAAAAGCGTTTGATCCAGGCGGGGAATGTTTAATTCATTGTGCGCTGTCCAGGCATCTTTGCAGCCGGCAAATGTTATGCAGGCAAACAGAAAACCCAGTATAAAATATCTCGTTTTAAAATTGATCATCTTTTCAGGTGGTATAATTTTTATTGCTGTGATTATTATCGTTTACGGTCTCAGTATTTTCGAACCATCAACATTGTATTTCCAATATTGCTGGTCGTCGTTAATTGGAATAAAATGGATCATATCTACATTATTTGTCATTTGTGTTCCATTGATCGCTGTTAGCCTCAACCAATAACGTCCGGTTTGCTGTATGTCAGCGATACCAACCAATTTCCCGATTTGTGCACCTGCTGTGTTGCTCATGTAAGTTTTAAATCCTACGGCCTCCTCTGCATCTGCATCAATCATGGTAACTCCATCAACCGTTTTATTGATACCAGGGCGTTTTACGATGAAGCTCAAAATACGCGAGTTGGATAATGGTGCACGCTCGATAGTGCCGTCCAACCCGATGCTGGCCTGAACTTCTGTGGTTGTAGTTCCAGATTCTTTCTGCACATAGATACAAACCCATATTTTATACTTTCCTTTAATTAATAATGGTGTTCTAAACTCAACCCATTCCGGTACATTTGTTGAGCCCCCGGTAGCCAAAGGAATCACTAAAATATCCTGGTTATGAGAGTTTTTAGAAGTTCCACCACTTCCATATCTGTAGATAAGACATTTCGTTGCATCTTTTCCAGCCTGTCTTCCAGAGAATTTGATTTCGCTAAAAGCAGCTGCTTCGTCAGCAGTAAAGAAGTACGAGTTCTTTTTATAGTACTCGGTATTTTTTATAATTTCCGGAAAGGCACAAACATCCCAATCCACCCGGAATGGGGCGCGAATTTTAATGTCAAAATGCGCTGAGGGTTGATGTACCACTCCATTGGTAGCCGTAACATCACTTTTATCCCGGATCAGTGAAAAGCCCTGCTCATAAACTCCGTTAAAGGTATCGTCATTCATCAGGACGGTTTCACCAGATAGCTTTGAAGTAAGTACCTCCAGCGGTGCCAGGGTATTATGCGCACCTGCCGTGATGATATCTGCCAGGTATTTAGCGTCGTAAAGGATATGGTAATCCAGGAATAGATGCAACCCGTCTGTAGCTAGTTTAGGATCTCCGGTATTGGAGTATTTCGTTTTTAGTGCCGCGTAACTGTCTATACCTGCCGCTCTGAGCGTGGCATCCGTTTCGGGGATGACGGTCAACCATTTCTGTTTTTCATCGGGATTATTGACCGGTAAAACATTCAGCTTATCGAATAATCCACTTTCTTTCAATGCCTCTGTAAAAATGGAATAATCCGGGTTTGCAGCTATGGTTTCAGCAACACTAAGGGTTGCTGGCGACAACACATGGTCAATACTATGAATTAATCCGTTACCCACAGATATATTGGATTGAATGACATTGGCTTGTCTGTTGATCCGGATCTTAGTCACACCGCCGATATTCTCTGAGGCTGTAGTCAGGTATTGTCCAAACATGGTCAGGTCAAACAGCTTTCCATCAGTAAACCTGGATGTAGGTATGGAGTCTTCCAGCAAATGCAGACGGATAAAATTCTTCCAGTCATCTGCAGGAACATCTTCTACATTACCTTTACCTTTTTCCTGCAGGTAAGCTTTGATCGCCGTATTCGTTGGCGCGAATAAGGTGTACGAACCATACGCATTTAAAAATGATGCCGTTCCTGATAGTTCCAGAACTTTGCTTAACTCCGAAAAATTATCAGGGTTATTTCTCAGGTATTGAGTCATATTTACGGCATTTGTTGTGCCGTGTACCAATGAATCTTTGTTGCAGGCCCAGAGGCACATCAACATACTGCATAAGCCCAGCAGCACCATTGTAACATTCCGTTTCATAGCTTTATTTTTTGGTTAGCGATTATTGATAAAATGGGTTTTGAACCAGTGCTTTATTTGTTTGCAACTCGTAAGAAAAGATTGGAAAATAATGACTTCTGTGGTCCTTATACTTATTAATTACCGTTTGTTGCTTACTGGGTTCCGCACTTGCAGAAACGATATCGAGCAATAACTTTTCGTTTGCATAGTTGTTACGCTTGGCATTGCGCAAAACATCATACCACCGCTTTCCTTCAAAAGCAAATTCGCGGGCACGTTCTTCTAATATATATTGCGAAACATTATCTGTATTGGAAGGATTTGGCACATCGATAAACTGATCCCCCACAAAGCTCAATGCATGACGTGCATTTCTGATGCGGTCGACCAATGCGATCGCTTCTGCCCCATTTGTTGCATCGCCCGGCGACAGCCAGGTTAGTGCCTCTGCTTTCATCAGCAGTACATCAGAAAAACGATAAACGAACCAATGGGTATAGGTATTGGTCATCGTTCTGAAATTGGTAAACTTGCAAATTGAGGAGCTGGACTCAAACATAGAGGTACCATTACCGCGAATGTCCCTGTTTTCAAAGTTTGCGATATCTGTACCAAAAAGTCCGCCTTCAGCAATCCAATCGGCTGCTCTGAACTCCCTTCCGGATAGACCAAACATTGGTCCGAAAGGATTAAGTTTTTGATTATCAAACTGAAATTCAAAAATACTTTCTATAGAGTTACCATTAAAATATACATTATTATAGTAATCAAGCTGCGGGGTACCTGCCGGTAGCAACTGGTATTTACCGGATTCAATCACCTTATTACAGGCATCAATACTTTTCTGGTATTCCTCATTCCATAAATAAGCATCTGCCAGTGCTGTATAAGCCGTAAATTTGGTCATTCGCCCTCTGTCTTCCGCCATACTGCCATAGGTAACCTGGCCATTCTCGGCACCAAATGTTAAATCGATAATGATCTGGTTATACACTTCCTGCTGGCTCTTTTTTACAATAGCAGCAATTTGAGAATCGTTATAAGTTGGCTCAAGTTTAAGCGGCACCTCCCCAAAAGAACGCAGAAGATAAAAATACATTAGTCCACGCAGCGAATGTGCTTCAGCCAGATAGGCATTTAAGGACGTTTGCGTTAAGGTTTTATCATTATTAAGTACATCAGGCGCAAACTTAATTACCGTATTACAATAGTTAATGGTTTTATATACCGCTTCCCAATTGACGAAGCTATTGGTAGATGCAATCTGGGTACGCATGATATCCAGTTCATCCCGCATTGTTGAATTTAACAAGGCCTCGTCGCCCTCTGAAGCAAGATCAAGTCCGGGAACGACCATCTCCGCACGCAATTCGCCCCAAATAAAAAGATATTTAGCCAAGGGCACAGTACTTCCGCCCAGCAAGGAGGCATAGCAACCCATTACTGCTGCGTCCAGCTGTTCTTTAGTTTGCCAGTATTCCTGACGGATCAGTCCATCCTCGGGTTTCAAATCCAGCCATTTGTTACAGGAGCTTCCTAAAACACTGATCAGTGTAATTAGCGCCAATATCGTATGTTTCATTTTTCTGTTCATATCAAAAATCATTTAGAATCCAACGGTTACACCAAGGGTGAAGGTTTTAGACGGTGGCGTTAAGGCATTGTCCTGTGCATAACTGAAAGGACTGCTGCTGCCGCTTGAAGTCACATCAGGGTCTTGTCCGGTGTAATTGGTCCAGGTATACAGGTTCTGTCCGGTTACATAAACGCTGCCGCTTTTGACGTTTAAGCGTTTCAACAACTGTTGGCCCAGGTTATATCTCACCGTAACGGAACTCAGACGCAGAAATGATGCGTCTTCTACATAGCGGTCAGAGCCCAGCCAGTTATAACCATCTCCGTATAATGCTCTTGGCATATCGGTCACATCTCCGGGATTTCTCCAGCGTCTCAACACTGCAGTACTCTGGTTATTTACCCCATACATATTGGTGGTCGTAATCTTAGCCTTGTTCACGATGTCATAGCCATAACGATAGCTAAAGAAGGCCTGAATTTTTAAATTGCCATTGAAGGTGACATTGGGCCCAAAACCGCCGGTAAACTTAGGCACTGAATTACCCAGGTAGACCATATCTTTTTCATCAATATTTCCGTCGTGGTTTACATCTTCGTAAATGGCATCACCTGGCTGAAAAGCATAATCGATTGTTGGATAGTTGTAACGCATGTATATGGTTTGACCATTCGGACCAATGATCTCGTTTCCTTTCTCATCCCTTGCTATGGTGGCCTCTTTATCGGTGTAAACCCCTTTGTATTTAAATCCATAATAAGAGCCAAAGGGATTCCCTTCAATTAAGAAAGATTTATACTCACCAATCTTCGGCAGTCCGGCTGCACTTTCGCGCGGATAAAATTCAGAAACCGATTGAATGCTATTGATATTCCTGGCAATATTGAAGTCGAAACCGATGCTTAGCTTTTTTGTTTTAAGGGGCGTCGTATTGATACCGATCTCCCAGCCATTGTTATTCATTGTTCCAATGTTCATATCAATTTTACTATAGCCAGAGGTACTGGCAATCTTCAAATCGTTATAAAACATATTCCTGGTTGTATTCTTGTAGATTTCTGCATCTATTCTGATGCGGCTGTTGAACAACCATAAATTGAAGCCCAGGTTTCGACCAACGACAGTCTCCCATTTTAACATGGCCAGCTCAATATTGGAGGGATATACTGCCGCACGGCCGGCATAAGACCAATCGAAGGGCGTATAATTGTTAAAATAGCCATAATTACTGCCAGGTGCTTTGCCGCTTGCACCGTAACTAAGCCGAAAACTTAAATCATCAATAAATGTGTATTTTTTCATAAAGGGTTCTCCGGAGAGCCTCCATCTTGTTGAGATTCCGGGAAAGAAACCAAACCGGTTATCCGGAGAAAATTTCGAGTTTCCATCTACACGGCCATTCACGTTGATGATGTAACGGTCAAGCAATTCATATTGGGCCTGAAGCAATACCCCCATGCTGCGGGACTGCGATTGACTCGACTTTAAAGCCAGGCCGACGCCATTGGTAACGGAAGGGTTGGATGGGTCCTGCAATGCTGAAGAAGCCGTATTGGAGGTGACGAGACTATAGGAAGCGGACTTGGTATCATCCGTCTGGAAAGACATCAGGCCTTGCAGGTTGTGCTTCTCTCCCAAAAAAGGGCGGTAAATTAAATTAATTTTAGACTGGATGTTGTAAGAATCACCATCAGCATCAGATGCCCTGTTCACCGTGGTTTGCGTACTTGGCTGCCCGGTAGCTACCTGAGGTAAAAAGGTTTTGGATTTGGTATTGTTGATGTCAAACTGCACGTCTACCGTAGAGAACAGCACCGGCGAAATGTCATATTGCAGATTGAATTTAGGTGTAATCCGCTCGCCGATTAAATGACTTGCCCCCTCATTGGCCATTGCCAGTGGATTGTAAGTACCCTTGATTTCCCCATTATCACTGATACTGAAGGTACCCTGAATGTTGGACAGGGGAGAAAAATAAGCAGCAGTCATATTCCCATATTCATCATATTCAAAAGGTGCCATGTTCGGCATTTTATTGATTGCTGTGCCGCGCAGAGATTTATCGTAATTCAGATTATTGTTAACATGCGTATAGGTAAGATCCGTTTTAAATCTCAGTTTGCTCGAAACGATATAATCGAGATTGATCTTAGTGGTAATCCTGGATAAGTCAGTACCCAGTGTTGTACCAGTTTGTCCGAGGTACCCCACTGATGCATAGTAGCGTGCTTTCTCGCCACCACCACTCATCGAGATGTTGTGGTCATGGGTATAGCCTGTCCTGGTGATCAGATCTACCCAATTGGTATTGTTTCCGTAGTTGTAATAGTAAAATGGATCTGAGGGATCGTACTGAAAGGCTTTATTTTGCCCATTATTCCCTAAAAAATCCAGTGGCAAACCGGTTGAATTCATCACAGCCTCCGGAATGAGCATAGAATACTGATCTCCTGTAAGGAAAGGAATCGGATTGGGCTGTCTGGCCATTGTTCCTTTGAAGTTGTACGAAATGATCGGCTTGCCTTTATCTCCTCTTTTCGTATTGATTAAAAGGACTCCATTGGCTGCCCTTGAACCCCACACGGCTGTAGACGCCGCATCTTTTAATACCGTGATGTCTTTGATATCTGATGGCGCGATATTCAATAGCTGCGCATAACCCTGGTCGTCCGCAGTCCCGAAGTTAAAATCTGAAGGAATTTCGGTTTCATAAGGCATTCCATCCAGTACAATCAGCGGCTCCGCTGATCCGTTAATGGAGGACGTGCCACGGATCCGGATTGACATACCAGCCCCCGGATCGCCTGATGTGGTACCAAAATCTACCCCGGACAAGCGGCCTGCCAGTGCCTGATCGATTGAAGATACCGCCAGTTCTTCCAAAACTTTGGCATTTATTGTTGCCGATGCGATGGTGGAATTGCGTTCGGCAATGTTTAAACCGGTTCCATTATTGACCATTTTTTTTCCGGTTAAAACCACTTCCTGCAAGCTGTTTGAACTGGGTTCCAAAACGACATTGATGGTTGTCCGTGTTCCGATCACCCCAGCCTGAAAGGTATTATAACCGATATAGGAAACGATCAGGTGGTTTTTAGTATTGGTTACGCGAAGGGCAAAGTTTCCGTTGATGTCGGTACTTACGCCGGTAATTGTTCTTTTATTTTGATCTACTTCGATAACTGAGGCGCCGATGACCCCCAGCTTATCCTTTTTATCGGTCACCTTTCCCCGTACGGTAACCACCTGTTGCTGTGCATGAAGTGTCGCCGGATATCCGGTGGCCATTGAAATCAGAACAGATAGGCAGAAAATTTTATATAAAAATGGTTTCATCAGTTTATATTTGGTTTTTATCTGTGCTTGTTACTTGTTGTAATTGAGATAGTTGGAAATGGAATGGATGAGCATGCGGTTCGACAGCTGGTTACTAAAACTGAAATTTGTTTGCGCTATCCGTCCGGCCCTGTCCATAATGACCAGATTAGTTGGCTCGTTGGATACATTTAACAGGGTATTTTCGCCAGCTTCGGTTTGCAGTAAGGTTAAATAGTTATCGGCCTTTTTTCCATCAACAGCAACTGATTCGCCATTAATGATATGATATAATATGAATTTCCTAACGAGATCTTTTTGTGCTTCGTTAGTTGGGGCTGACGTGGGTAAAGCTCCTGTAGCTTTTGTACCAGGTAACAAACCATCTTTAATGGCCTGGCTGATCGCCGCATTATCAGGAACCAGCATGGTGTACTTACTATCGATCCCGGTACTTACACCAGAAATGGCTTTGCTGCTTGCTGTGTAAAGGCTTGATGTCGACACAAACCAATAAAACGAAGCATAATTGTTTGGGTATTTTGCTGCCAGGGCCTGCAAATGCTGCCCTACGTTCTGGGTACTGAAAGTCAGGGCGGCATCGACATAATATACCATTCCATTTACAGAGCTTGCGTCCGTTTTCACTACGTTAATATCTACTCCGGAATCAACCGTTCCACTGGTTTGGATTTTTCCGGAATTGTATTTCACGTAATCACCGCTTTGAGATTCAACTATACCTGATCCGCCTAAGGTTGATAATTCGCTATTCGGTGTTAGCAAAACACCTGTTTTAAATAGGCGGAATGCATTGTCGCGGTATATCAGGTTGTGGGAGTAACTTGCTGTAGGAGATGTTCTGTAACCCCATGCTGTTGAAGTTGTACCGGCACTGCTTTCATTGTACCGGTATCCTGCAGCGGCTACCACGGCATCGGACATCACCAATAAGGTTTGCTTTACATTTGGCTGCGTGATATATGCTTTAACACCTGATGCCAAATCGGCATAAGCCAATAGGGTTAAACTTGTGGTTGGATCCAGGTAAGGAACGCCATATACTGTTCTGAAGACGTTAGAATGCTGCGCCTGGTTAATCCCATAAAAAACAGCATTACTCAGAATTTGCTTATCTACTGCATTTGCAATAGTTAAGGTTGTGTTTTCCTCCATATAGTTCTCCTGCTGCGCAAACTTGCTTGGCCACAATGCTGTTGGCCACATGTGAGAATTAATAAAATCTATCACAATACTACCTGGAGCAGTTTTAAAGAAAGAATTGCCATATTTAACAAGGATTTTTTTGCGATAGGCCCTAAAGGCCTCATTAGTTGGCGCCATGATGGTCCAGCTGGATTTTTGAGATTCATTTGCCAGATAAACACCGAGCCCGGGCTGCTGGTAATTTTCATTGTTTATCGAAAAAGCCAGTTGTCCGTTATATCCCTTTACATAAACAGAATCCGAACTTCCTGTTGCCACAAAATTTCTGTGCGTCAGATAAGGATTGGCTGCATAGAACTTCAAAGAATCAAGCAGACTTTTAAATTCACTATAATCCGGGTTTGTACTGAGGTATTGATCTATACTTTTTAAGGGCAAGGTTACCCGGTCAACTTCATGGATCATTCCGTTTTCAGCTGCGATATCTTTGCTGATCACTGCCGCTGAGGCTACATTGAAACCAGAAAAGGTGGAGTTGGGATAAAAAGCTTTGTAATCATTTTGCGTCAGGCCGTTGGTTGTCAAAAACTGATCTGTAAAATAAGGGAGATACTTATTATTGTTATCCCCATCTATGTAAGAAGAAACATCAACGCCCCTTAGGGATTGCACATTTCTATTGGTTGCAATCACCTTGCTATGCGCAGCATCTCCCTTTTGCTGTACCCAGTCATAATAAGCGGTTTTCCTCTTGAAAGCCAGACCAACCCCCGCTTCCTGTCCGCCTGCCAGCTGGTAAGTACTCAACTGATCTTTACGGTATGCATTGTATACCAGCGCGTATTTAACGATAGAGAGGGCCATCGAATCCGTGATCCCATTAACGCCTTCAATGCCCTGTTCTTTAAAGAAAAGTTCAAAGGCGGCATCATTAGGTGCAAACATGGTCCACCAGCCGGTTTTTGCTAAAATGTCTTTGTATCCGGCTTTGTCTATAACAGCCGTTAAGTGCTTAAAATTTCCCCTGGACTGGAGCTGCTGGTAAATTGGATCGCCCAAACCCTGCGGGCGTTCGTAAAAGGTGTCAAAATCTTTTTTCTTGCAGCCGCTTAAAATACCTATAAGAAGTAGGAAGCAACATAAACTTGTAAAAAGTCTGGTCATTAGCATATTTGGTTTATACAGGTTTTGGCAACCCTGAGCGGGAGAGAAAAAACTGAACTTCAGCGCAGCGTACAAGGCACCGAAAGGTATCCCTTATAACTGTTTATTTATGGAATGCCTGGTGCGCATTCCTCAGTAATGTTCAATGTAAATCTTTAGGCTATGGCTTGCTTGGTTTAATTATATATTTGGCTATTTGTTAGTCAAAGCTATCTGAAATGCCTGTTCAGCGTTTTCAAAATTTGATGAAATGCTTTCGTTATTTGGTAAAAAAACCTATTTAAACCCTTTTTAAAGTAAAAAAGAGCCCTGTATACAAGGCTCTTTTTTACACAATAGGCGTTATCGCTTATTAATATTTAGGATGTTGCTGTCCTTTTAAACCGGGGTTGACATCCAGGATAGAAACTGCCAAAGGCAAGAGTTCAACCTTTTCTTTTTCAAGACCGCGGAACAGGTTGGTTACAAGTGTCGCGTTGGCGGTTAGCTGTCCCCGAGAATTTAGCGGTGATGCACCGTGCATTCTCAGCACTACATTTCCGGCTCCTGCCAATGTGGTAGAATCGGCGCTGGACAAAACCTTATAAGCTGTATAAGGAATAGCTACTATAGGATCCTTAAAAGCGGTGGCTTTGACACGTTTGTAAACCCGGTAACGGTCTATGTCGGCATATGCTCCTGTTCTATTGGCCATGTCAATGAGGTTCTGTTTGGTTTTGGCCAGTGTTTCATAAAGAATTCCCCAACGAGCTAGGTCCGTTCTTCGTAAAGATTCAAACCCGAATTCAAACTTCCGCTCATCGATTATGGCGTTGTGGAAGCCGAGGTAATCTTCCGGGGTCACTCCTATTTTAGTAGCGTCACCACCAAAGCCGCGGACCCGTACTTTTTCAAAATAGGTTTTCGCATCTGCATTGGGACCATGGTTGTATTCGTTTAATGCTTCTGCATACATTAAAAGCACATCTGAATAACGCAGTACCGGCCAGTTGATGTCGCGTTTATTGATTGCCGTGCCAATCTGATCGCTCCAATCGACCCTGAATTTACCAATGGTATTGCTGGAATAAGAATTCATGTCCCGGCCATTATCAGCAGCAATCCCATAATTGCAGATGGTTACGTCCCTACGTGTATCGCCCTCTTTGAAGTCATACCAGTAGGTTGGCGTTGCCGCCATAGCGGGCTGGCTTTTGCCATACATGCAGCTGGTATGTGCAAATATACCATTGGTATACCCTGCTGCAGAGCTGTTGTTATCATTTCCGTATTGTCCGAATTCAAGCATGGATTCATTGTTGTATTTTCTGGTGATAAGATCCCTGAAAACCATTTCA
>CAMLDJ010000060.1 GCA_946478755.1 uncultured Pedobacter sp.
GGCCGTAGTTATTGTTCCGGATAATAGGATCAGCAGGAAATATTTTCTTAAGCCCATGAGTTTTCTATTTAAAATGCCGTTGTCTTTAATGATTTGATATAAAAAACTGCTTCCGGAACAGGTGTACCCGGGTCTTTCAGGTCAAAATCCTGATCCGTAGGCGTATCTACATCGGGAAAACGTCGGATATCCCCCGTTCTGAAGCTGATCCGCTCAAACGAAGAAACCGGGGCAAACATGATGCGTGTACCTTTACTTTCTCCGTTGATAAAGATATCATACATGCGTTTGTTCATATCGAGCTCTACCCGGATATTGTACGTTTTTCCGGCCTCATATTTCATGATGCCTGAATTGCGGTAGCCTACCTTGGCCTCCAGTTCGCCATCGGCACCAAATATGAGTCTGGCGGCAGCAGTCCCTTTTGCGTCCTGGAATTCTACCTGCAAGGAGCCGGTATTGTTCTGTGCCGGTGTCAGAGAAAACTCCACTTTTACTTTTCTTGCGGCAGGGATCACCCGTTCGGCCTTCGCATAGTCATACGGATCTTTGTCCCGCATTGTAAGCGCTTTTGAGCCATCGGGGGCTTTTTCTATTTTTACCGATGCCCAAAGCGGGCTAAAGATATTCCATAATTTCAGTTCCTGTCCGTCGGGCATGGCGTTGAATACTTCATTAGCCGGACCCGATACTTTCGAGGTCACGGGAACAGGAACCTTGGCCACCCAGATGTCTTCCTTGTTCATGCTATAGGTAAGCCACATGTTGCCATCAGCTGGTTTACCGTTGGTTTCAAGGATCCCCCGGATGTATTGCGGACCGTATGATTTATAATTACCGCCATAACGCATCTGCGAGATTTCCCCATTTACCAGTAAAAGGTCTTTATAATTCAATCCGTTATCACTGGTAGATACGGCTAAAGGCCAACGGAATTCTGAGGGATTGTATACCGTCGCAAAACGGCCGTCAGCAGTCCGTTGTCCCCAAATCTTCGCATTGCTGTTGACCACACCCGGTGCCCTTAAAGGGTTATATTCCCAGGTTTTACCGCCGTCATTGCTCACAGCCGTCAGCGCATGTTTCCATAACCCGACCACCTTTCCATCAGGCAGGTGATAATAGCTAAATGCCTTTACCGGTCTGTTCAACGGGATTAAAGGATCGTTCCGGTCTGCCTCTTCAACCATTTGCTGCATCATTAGCGGACTCGCCAGAATTTCGTTACAGGCCTTTACAAAGCCCTTGTCCTTACTTTTGGTATAAAACGGATAGGCCGCATGTTTCATGTCCCAGCTTGAATTGGGGCGCAGGAAATAAATCGGGCCATAAGTTCCATCCTTTTTAATTTCCCTGATTACCCTGCCAATTCCCTTTCCATCATTCGGATCATCTGTTTTATCCATGGCAATACCGTAATAAGCCAGTGCAAAAAGCCGCTCTGATTTAGCCACATAAAAGCCAACACGCTGGTGCATCGTGGCATACAGATCTTTGGCCACTCCCGGAACGCCTTCTTTCTTCCAGCCATCAGGAATCCTGTACATTGGGAAAAGAATAGCGGGCTTAGACCAGTTGTAACCATCTTTAGAAGTTTGCAGCAGCGTCCTGCTTGGCGGAATATGTTCACCGACAGGATCGCTCAGGTATTCCAGGTAAAAGGTATTGTTCCAATAGGCCAGCATGGGTGCATGATTGTACGTCCAGTTCAAACCATCGGCCAGCTCAGGATGTTCCCTGTTTGCTCTGAAAGCCTGGATATTATGCACCCCAACTGCAGGCACAAGCTGACCATGGTGATAATCGGCATTGACCAATGTGCTGCCGGTATAACGTAAGGTGTCTTGTGCTTGTGCTGCATGTACCATGAACAATAGTACGGGGGCTAACCAAATGTTGTTGTATTTCTTCATTATTTATTCTTTAAAACAGAACCGGCAGAACCGGCCATTTTCAAACGCTCAATTACTTTTGTGTCTACTTCTACGATGGTCCCATGTTTATGCCCTTCCGGAATTACCGTTTCAGCAGAAACATCCTTAAAATTTTTAAAGTCGGCCGTTCTTATCGCTGCATATCGTTTTTCCCCATATGCATCATAATAGATCAGCCATTCCTTCCCAACCTTTACCACCGTTGGTCCTTCCGTCAGTTTGCCGCTAAAGGGTTCAGAAACCCCGGTATAAGGACCTAATGCCTGTGTGCTGAACGCGACTTTCAGATTCCTGTTAGGCCGTGTATTGTCTTTCAGCACCAGTGCATAATCATCGGCAGCCTTCCTGACAATTACCGCATCAATTACGCTGAAACCCGGATCAAGAAAAAGCTTAGCTGCTGTAAACGATTTAAAATCTTTGGTGGTGATCGCATACATCCGGTGATTGTTGTCCTCATCCTCTATCCCTTTTGCAAAGCGATGCGGAATCGTAGATGCCCAGATAATGATAAACTCCTGTTTCCCCTCATCATAAAACAATTCCGGCGCCCAGACATTTACGGTCGTCGGCTCATTTTGCAATACAGGAATAAATTGCTGAGGAGACCAATTGATCAGGTCTTTTGAGCTGGCATAGCCAAAGCCTCTTTCGCCCTTCCATCCGCAGGTCCACACCAAATGAAAAACGCCATCCGGTCCCTGCACCATTGAAGGGTCGCGCATGATCTTCTCCTTCCCGATCTCCGGTTTCAGCAAGATCCTGTTCAGGTCGTTCCATTTGTAGCCGTCGTAACTGTAGAGCATACGCAAACCTTCATTTGCAGGCTCATGAAAAGAGGTAAACAAATAAGCCTTTTTAGAACAGCCACTAAAAGTCACCAGCAGCAAGGCCAGCGAAAACAAACGACAGGAATGTTTAAAGCGGCTTTTCATTATAATTTATCTATGATCAGTACCCAATCGTTACCATCCTTTACTGCTCCCGGAGGATCGAATTCATGCGTACCTTTATTGTCGACATTCCCAATAAAGGTTGTTTTTCCATCACGGGGATTGAACCATGACGCTTTCACCTGATCCCCTTCGATCACGCCCATTTTCAGCGGAATGTTCCTGCCTGTATAAGTATATACGAAAATATAGTCTTTTCCGCGTGTGGCCATCAGCCTGTTGTACTTTTCGCCATCTCCATTTGCTGCACCGGCAATAACGGACTGATCAGGGACTCTATCAAAATACCCTTCGGCAGTTCCTTCGGATGAAGCATCCTGCTCAGCCTGGATCCGCGACAACATCAGGTTTTTCAGGTGAACCATCTGCCTTGCTCCCTTATCATTTAACGCTTCCTGCCAGGACCTCGTCGCACCATATGCAGCGTCTTTATCTTTCGGGTTGTATAGCTGCATCACCGGGTTATTGCCATAAGTATAACCAAAAGCACCGGCAAAAACCGACCAGTAGCCATATCTTCTAAGGTCAGCATCAGTCCATTTTGGCTGCGAAAAATCATGCAGTCCCTGCGGAATATCTTCATAAGAGGGTTCGCCATCCAGGGTAGGCTTCGCTGGCTTAAGTTTATAATCCTTTTCGATATACCTCCAGTTGTCCTCGCCATAATGCCATTGTTCTTTGGCAGTCGTATCCTGATCGTAACGGCGGTGGCCGGACTGCACCATATTAAAGTCTAACCATTTGGCATGGTGAAACCATTCAGATGATCCGGTTCTGCCTCTTGGATGAAAGGTGATCAGGTGATTGGGATCATTAGCCCTTAAGGTATTGCCAATGACTTCCCATACCTCCATCCCTTCGGTACCACGGATATCGCCCCCATTCAGCCAGATGATATTACTTTTGTCTTTATACCGCTTAGCCAGGAACTCAGCATATATTTTTGCCTGTTCAGGGCTCACTTTTTTATCCTTTACATTGGTCCCCCAAACCGGAACCATGGCCATGTAAATCCCTTTTTCCTTTGCCTTGTCCACCACATAATCCACATGGTCCCAGAAATCATACTGAGCAGAATCCGCAAAGGAACTACCTTCAGTCACCGCCGGCCTGGCAACGTCTCCATTGACCAGCGACGAATCACCATATATATTTACGGAAGGGACCGTATGTAAAACCATTACCTGGATGACATTAAATCCCTTCTGTCTGCGGTCTTCCAGATACTGGTCGGACTGTTCCCGGGTAAGCTTGTTAAACAGCAGCCATCCGGTGTCGCCCAGCCAGAAGAACGGTTTACCATCCTCCGTAAAGAATCTGCCATTTTCTGAAACATGTAAGCCCTTCTTTACGGCAACCGCAGGTTTTTGATCCGGCGCACAGCCAAACAGCGCTAAGGAGATAATGACAAATAAGACTATCCTTTGATACATGGAATGATATTTTAAATTTTATGGATGAAAACGACCTCGTCTCCTGATGACAGTTTATTGAATTCGATGGTTGATCCACCTTTTATTTTTTCTTCTTTAACTACTGCACCATTGCGTGTGTTGATGCGTTTTACGGCATAGTTTCCGGCAGCCTTGCCTAAATCCAGTTTCAGGGAAGCAGATGAGCTGTTGTACAGAATATAATCCTGACCCGGATTAGCCAAAGCATACTGACCGGCAGGCTTTTCTGAAAGTGTAAAAGGTTTCATTGTGCCAGCAGCCGAAAGCAGCACCTGATCGAAACCAGGAACGTCAGACAACGAACCCCCAGCCATAAAAATGGCCCAGCCAAAAGCATCGTAGTTGTCGCCCGAATACATCACCGCTTTTCCAGGATATCGCAAACGGTATTCTGAAACGGCACGGTACACCTGCTCAAAGGACGTTTTTTTAGGTTTCAACAAACGTGCATGCTGCCGCGGTGCCAGGTTTTGTCCACCTTTCGGCGCATACGCTGTTCCATCGGCCTGATAATGCCAGTAGCGGATATCGATCAGATCTACTACGTCTGCCCTGTCCTGGTCGGCAAGAATCGCATCCTGCACATCCTTAGTCGTGCTCAAACTGATCACCGGGTGTTTACCGGTTTCCTTTTCCCAATCTTTAATCGTATCAATCCAGAACTGTACAAAATGCAAAGGCCCCGTAAATTCAGCACCAATGGATTGGATCACGCTGGTATTCGCGGCAAAATTATCCAGGCATTTACGGATATAGGCACGGTGCAATTCCCTGCGTACCGGATTGCTGATGTCGTAATATTGCTCCGCCATAAAGATGCGCTTATCACCCGCATACGGAACTGGTTCCGGGAAACCTGTGCTGTTGATGTTGTTGGCTGTACGCCAGGGGAAATCCGCGTAATGTGCGCCTGCCTCTATAATGTTATGCTGAAAATAGTTTTGATGGATTAAGACCAGCGCTTTCTGGTCGGCAAGATCTGCAAATTGCTTTAAGCGGTTCCAATACCACAAATTGTATTTCGTTAGATCGTATTTACTCAGGCCATCCCATGCCAGGTCCTTACCGCTTCTGGCAAATGGCAATTCATAAAAGGGCGCCCATACTTCACCATCCATTCTTCTGATGCGCTCATGATCGTCACGTCTTCTGTCGTACCACAGCCCATAGTTATGGTCTAAGATCTTCACTTTTCCTTGCTGCATCGAATCGGTCTCCTGGTCCAGGTCGTCCGTCAGCCCCTTGCCCGAACGTCCCGGAACAAAGCGGGTAATATGGGCAGTTGCACTGATTAAACCATGGGGTCTGGCACTGCCGTTCCACCACCGTACATCCCGCCTGTCGCCGGTTACCACGGCATTGCCGCGTAAAACCCAGCCATTCCTGACAGACATACCAACTGGCATGCTGCCTTTCTGCATGCGCTGCTCCACACGAATCTTATCTATATTTTTAGCGCCCCTGGTATCCACAGAGATCTTTTGCCGCATGACTGCTTCGTCTATATATTCAGTAAGCGTTTTGGCCGGGTCAACAGCCAGTTTAGTTAAGCTTTGAGCGACGGCTACAGATGGACTGCTTGAAGCTTCTGTTTCTACAGGCATGATAAAAGTACGGCTTTCGACTTCTTTACCCAACCTGTCTTTCAACTGTGCGTAGTATAAACTGCGCGGCCGGATCTGCTCGTTGGACATATCCCAATACCCATTACCGGCAAATTGTGCCCAGGTACCAAAAGCCCAATTCTGTGCCGTAGGCGGCTGATAGCAATCTACTCTTGCCGCTGAACACTGCCAGAACACACTGTTGGCAGCTGCCCATCCGGCGCCTTGCCCATCCACCCATCGGTTCATGAAACTCAGTGCCTGTCCATCCACATTTACAATGTCAAATAACACGCCCGAAGCCCAACTGTCAATTGCCCCACTAAAGCTAAATGGCAAATATGCTTGACATTGAACAAAAGCGTTGGGACCGGGAGCGCAATATCCTGTCGCGAAATCATGGTATCCATATTCCGAGTATAACCGCTGAAATAAGGTCTGACCGCCTGTCGTTAAAAAAGTATACCTGCGCTCGCCACCTATCTCGGAGACCGGGGCAAGCGACTTACAATCTTCAACCGTAATTCTGTTTGCTGTTTCCTGCACGGTCACTGCTGAGCCTGCAAAATGTTCAAAGACGACCTGCCGTACCCATGCGTCAGTTGTGTTTTCCAGGGAAATAGCCGTCCACCGATGGTATTCATCTTTAGGATTGCCGGCATCAAAGGCTGATACAAACCGGATGTTTTCTGCACCACAATTCGAAATCCGGCCATTCCAATTATATTTTGACACGGTAGCCCCACCATAAGCGGCATCCAGTGCGGTGGTTAAGGGTGCATCTAACACAAGCGTATTTCCGTTGACGGCCACAATGTTTCTGTCCCAGTAAAGGTCACGCTGCCCAGGTTTCCAACCCAGGGCGGTAATGCCCCCGCCAAAGTGGTCTGTGCCAAGCGCATCAATCCAGTTTTTAGTAGATGGACGCCGTACGACAACCTGGTCGCCCTTTTTAAATGCAGCAGCATTCGCTACCGTAATTTTCATCGCATTTACCGGCACATATGGATCTGTAATGGCTACAGGCGCTTCCTTTACCTGATCGTTTTTTCCGAGGATCCGCAATACACCCATTCTGTCGAGCCCGGTCGCATATACCACCGTTCCCTGTTCGCCCATACCACTGCCACGCAAAACGACACCTGTAGCACTGATCTTCAGCGTACCCCCAACCTCATATTTTCCTTTTTCCAGTAATACCGCACCTCTCAAACCATCTTTTCCTACAGGCAAAGCGGCTACATAGTTCAGGGCAGACTGGATCCTTGAAGTGGCATCTCCGTCTTTAACCGGTACCACAACTTTCACGACAGCTTCAGGAATGGCTTGCGAGCCTCCCATATAGCCACAGTAAGAGAAATCGGGAATCCGGTTACCCTTTTCATCCGGCGTATAATTCAGCTTACCATCTTTACCGGCAAATATCGGCTTTGGCGGCTCTACCACCTTCACTTTTTGGGCAAATACCGATACTGTATTCAAACAAGCCCATACTCCGCAAAGTAACAGTAAGTGCTTTGTAACTCCTTTTGTGTATTCTTTAAAGGCGCGGCCTTTATTTTTCAGCATCATCTTTAGCATGGATGGTCAATTTAACTAATTTTTATGGCTTTACACTTGCCAGCGGAACGACGCTGTTGATGTAGTTTTCAATGTTTGAATAACCATTTTTAGTGATCTTTCCTGCATCGGATGCATCTTTAGGGTTTAATCCCTGTTTAGTTTCCCAGGTATCAGGCATGCCATCATTATCCGAATCGGTATAAGGCGTTCCCTTGTACTCCGGGTAGCCGCCAACCTGGCTGATGTCGGAAATGATTCCCGTTTTATAAGAATCCGCAGGCAAACGTCGCTTAATAAATTCTTTACCTACAGGTGCTTTTCCACCTTCAGTATATTTAATTTTTCCGGTCCTTACCTGTTCAATCACCCTTTTATCTACCGGATCACGCAGCGGCAAGCTGGCCCCGGCATTGGCTAAAGTATAATCGTAAGCCTTACGGGCATCAATGATACTTACTTTTGCCATCGCCATCGGTTTATTCACACGCATAGAATCCAAAACCTTTTGCTTATTTGCAGGACCTTCCACCTGTACACCACCATCCCAGTTGTTTTTTGTGACTTTATCATTGCCTTCCACAATGTTTCCATGGATATAAGCCTTACCGAACAAATGCGCGTACCTTTTGTCCCTGCCTGATTCAGGCTTCAGGATGCGGTAAGCGATCGGCTGATCCAGCGGGGTAATCGGACCGGGTTTATAATAGTTGTTGATGAAATTGTAGAAGGAATTGTTATCCCCACCATCCGCACTGCGGTTCCACCAGTTAAATACCACGTTGTTTACAAAGCCAAAATCGCCATACATACCCACGGATGGATTGCGGCTGATGTTACAAGCCCAGAGGTTGCGCATAAACGTGCTGTTTAAACCACCGATGGTGCTTCCGAAGGCATGATTATAGGTATCCAGAGCTTCAGAGAAGATAGAATTCTGGATCGTTACATTTACGGTTGGCAGCTTTACAGGCTTCGATCCGTCTGCGGGATGATACACATGTCTGTAAATAGACATGTTTTCATCCAGTCCCCAGCTTGCCGAAACATGGTCGATGATGATATTCCCTACCGGGTTACCCCCGATGGCATCGTCCCTGCGCGTCACATCCGTTTCACCACGGCGGAAACGCATGTAGCGGATCACCACATCGTGGGTATTGATCCATACCGATTCGCCGGCCACACATACCCCGTCACCCGGCGCAGTTTGACCTGCAATGGTAATATAAGGTGCGCGGATAATCAAAGGTGTTTTTAAACGGATGATCCCCGCAACGTTAAATACGATGATGCGTGCCCCGCCTTGCTCACAAGCCTCGCGCAGTGAACCGGGACCTGAATCTGCCAGGCTGGTGACGACGTAGACCCTGCCACCACGGCCACCAAAGGAATAGGCTCCTCCACCTTCTGCTCCTGGAAAAGCTACTAACTTAGCCTGTGGAAGATCGGAAGGCTTCGCTGCCCATGGAATGAATGGCTTACCATTTTTTGCATCCCGGTCTATAATTGGTTTTACTTTCTCAAACTGAAGATCAGAATTGTGTTGTATAGCGGCCAGAGCAGCCTCGGCTTTGGCTTCCATTGCCTGCGGTATCACCGGATACTGAGCAAATGTCGCTCCTGCGCAAAACAAGGATAAAATAGTAAAAACGGTCTTTTTCATAAAAGAATAAGTGGACTGAATGCTTTGAAATAGATTCAGTAGGTTTAAAACTCTGGTTAATTCAAAAGTAATGTACGGTTAACAATATATCTTATACAATTTTCACATGGTCCTGTATGATGTTATCATAATAGCCATCAATAAAAACAATTCATAACAAACTCATCCTCCAAAATGCTGCAATCGAAAGTTAAAGGAAACTAAAAAATAGGTAGTTAAGCGATTACTTTGACGGTCAACGATCTCGTTGTCAAACACATCTCTGGACACTCCTGTATTTTGATTCAGTAAATCAAAGCCCTGTAATCTTATGCTTCCCTTCCTTCCCTTAAGAAACCGGTGTTCCAGGTAAAAACTCAGCAATGTCGGATCGTTAATGCCGGTATTAAAGCCCTCATTAAAGGTCTGGGAAAAGTCGTACCCCAGTATCCAGTTTTTCAAAAAGTAATTGCGCCCCTGTACGCCCAAACTGATCTGACTGGTATGCCGGTCAGTAAATGAAGCGCTTGAATAAGAGGTGGTATTGTAGGTATATGAGGTATTCAGCTCTGTATCCATCATATCTTCCAGGTCTAGGCGTAACCTCAAGCCTTGAGTTAGGCCAAGGTTTTTACCAATATTGCGCTCGTTATTAGAGAAAGCGACATTATTGCTGAAATCCGAGCCGCCATAATAAGTGATCGTATACTTGCGTCTGGCCAGCGGAACGGATAAGGAATACCTGCCTCTGGCGCTGTAAAACCCATTTGTATTGAGATAACTTGTTTCCTGGCGCAAACTGTCGGGGACGATCACCTTACTGGTCACGATCTTATCCTGAACCTGTTCAAAGCTTAAGTTTGCATGCATCATGTATCCGGATGATAAGCCTGACTGCTTGTATTCCAGTCTCATCTGATGTACAAACTCAGGTTTCAGATCAGGATTTCCAGTAACCGTATTCTGCAGGTTTGAATTGTCAGTGATCGGCTGAAGCTGGATAAATCCTGGTTGTCTGCTGCTCCCATTATATTTCGCTGAAACTACTTTCTCCTTTGAGAAGCGGTATACCAGTCTGGCCGTAGGTATCCAGTTAAACGCCTTTTTATGGGTATCGATCGACCTGCCTATATCAGTACCTACCAAACTGGAAGGCTGTGCGGAAAGGCCGACCGCATAATTCAGCTTATCCTTTTTAAAACGGTAGTTCAGCCCGATCCTGTTGGTAATAAAAGTATAATCGTAATTGCTGCTCAGGTTTAAGTTGGCCGTTTCTACATTACTAACAGGCTCTATATCTTTCGTTTCCTTTAAATTCCCCGTTTTAGAATGGCTCCAGTCATAGCTGAATTCTAAAAAGGCAGCCTCACTAAGGGGCTCAATATAAGCCGCCCTTAGTCGTTTGCTTAGATTTCTTGTATCATTATTTGCCAGCTGATATTGCTGCTCAGCGGTTACCGCCCCCAGGGAGTCCGTATTGGAATAATCATTTCTTACATTCCTGTCCTCGGTGCCCGCACTGGAATTGAGATCCGCATTTAAGCTAAAGTTACGTCTTGGTTTTTCAAACTTATGGTTATAAAAAACTTTCGCACCAAAGTCAAGGGAGGAAGAATGGTTGCGCTGGCTGCTCTGCCTGATGGAAGAAGTCTCCAGGATCCGGGTATTGGTGGAGCCGGAATTGTTGGCCATATCTGTACTATACGCAACATCAGGCTCTATTTTCACATAATTCGCTTCATCTGGCCTCAGTTCAAAATTCCAGGATAAATTGTGGGTATTGTTCAGTACATTGTTGTTGTTCGATTCCTCTTCAAACCTGGTGTAATCCTGGTAAATATTCTGACTGAAAACATGCTCTAAGGTGTTGTTTTTCTGATTATTGAACCGGTAACTACCATAGGAAACCACCTTTTCACCCAGGTTGTCGCGGTAATTTAATTTAACAGATTTATTGTCGGAGGTGCCCGCCGACCGCCCCTCGGTATTGTTCAGGTCAGCTTCAAAAGAAAGTTGCTGCTCGTCGTTCAGTGCATTGGCTTTAATCCCCCCGGAGTAACGGTTTTCACTACCTGCACCTATGCTGCTTTTAGCGAAATAACCTCTCTTTTTATCCGGCTGTAAATTGATGTTCAATATTTTTTGTGGGGTTCCGGTCTTTAAACCGGTAATGTTCGCCTGGTCGCCATAATCATCAATGATCTGTAAATTCTGAATGATATCTGCCGGAAGATTTTGAATGGCCGCAGCCACATCGTCCCCAAAATAGTCCTTGCCATTTAGCCTTACTTTGGTAATGGGTTCTCCCTGCGCAGTTATATTTCCGCTTTTGTCGACTTCCACGCCGGGCAATTTCTTAATGACCTCGGCTACCGCATCTCCCTCATGCACTTTAAAGGCATTGGCATCATACTGGACGGTATCTTCTTTTAAAATAACCGGGATCACGCCCACAATCTTAACCTCATTCAATGAATTACTTACTTCCGCTAATTTAATGGGCGCTAACCTGATCGGATTTGAATTCCTGGCGAGTTTAAACGTTTTTACAAAGGGTTTAAAACCGATATAATTCACCGAAACCCTGATCATGGAATCCTTCACATTCAAAAATCTGAAATTTCCATCTGAGTCTGAGGCAACAGCCAGACTATCTGCGGCAGAATTTAATTTCACCAGTGCTGATGGCAATGTTACGCCTGCGGAATCCTGAACCGTTCCTATCACCGTCTTTAATTGCTGAGCATGGCCCTTGAAGCTAAAGAACGCCAGCCCTGCAAATAATGTAAAGACATTTCTTACAGGTAAATTAAAAAATTGCGGCAAAAAATTAACTGCTCCCATTAAAACCAATTTATATTTGATGTTATGAAAGAACTGAATATTTACCTCAATTAAAATGATTACCCGATGAAGGGGGATTATTTAATACTGAACGTGGATATCCTTAAGCTGAGTTATTGATCAAGCCAATCTTTGAAAGCAGGGGTTTTCTGACTGCTTATAATGACTTCTTCATCAATAGCTGGCTGCAAAACCAGTTTTAACCGTCCTTTAAAATAGGGATGAATTTCTTTCGCCGCATCAATATGAATGATCAGCTTTCGGTTGACATGAAAAAATAGCTGGGGGTTAAGCATAGTGATCAGCTCATCAAGCGCATAGTCTATCGGAAACTTTTCGCCCAGCCTGGTGACCAGTAAGCTCAATTTATTGTGAGAATAGAAGTAGGCAATATCATCCGTTTTAACGGTCTTTATTTTTGAGCCTGATTTCACCATAAACCTGCTTTTGTAAGCGGATTCACCTTTTTTGATCATATCAACAATATCATTCATCTGGATCGGCTCTGCAGAGGTAGAAAAAGAAAGCCGTATTTCCTTCATTTTCTCGAGGCTCTTATACAGCTTATCATACTGAACAGGTTTTAAAAGATAGTCCACACTATGTAGCTGAAAGGCATCCAGTGCATACTGATCATAGGCTGTGCAGAAGATCACCGGGCATTTCACAGGCGTTTGCTTAAAAATTTCGAAAGAAAGGCCGTCCGCCAAATGAATATCTAAAAATATAAGATCAGGGAGCTGGTTGATTTGCAGCCATGCTATCGTGCGTTCCACACTTGGTAAAACGTCCAGCACCTCTATTCCACCGTACCTGGCCAGTAAACTGGTGAGCAGTTGTGCAGCGGGTGCTTCATCTTCAACAATTAAAACTTTCATTACAATCCTTTATAGGTTATCGTCCGTCGCAATTTGTTTATAACGGTTTCCCTGACGCTAATATATGATTTTTGATCTTTTAATCTTCCAGTTCCAGCAGTGGCAGTTTCACCGTAAACAATTCCGCGGTTTGTAATATGCTGATACTCCTGTCCGACAAATACCGGTATCTTTTGCTGATGTTCTCCAGTCCGGTATGCATTAAGCCTTCCTCTGCCTGCTGTTTAGGCTGATAATTGTTTTTAACAACCAGCGTATCCTGGTCTTCCATATAAATATCGATAAACAAGGGCTGCTGTTCAGACACTTTATTGTGTTTAATGGCATTTTCCACGAGCATTTGCAAGGATAAGGGTGGGATGCACACCTTATCGGACAGCTGATCGGGAATGTCGATATTAATGATACATTGCTCTTCAAAGCGTTTTTTAAGCAGAAAAACATAAGAGGATATAAAGGCGAGTTCCGTGTTCAGCGCGACAAGCTCCTCTTTCTTGTATTGGAGCACATACCGGTATACATCGGCGAACCGTTCCAAAAAGATCTGGGCATCTTTGGAATTCTTTTCAATGAGCGCTGACAGCACATTCAGGTTATTAAAGAGAAAATGGGGATCAATGTGCATCCTCAAAGCCTCCAGCTGACTATTTAAATTTTCCTGTTTCAACAACTCTGATTGCATGTTCGCCTTTTTCCACTGCATCATAAAATAGATCCCAAAATTGACGGAAAGTACAGGAATAATAAACAGCAGACCATAAATGTTGAGCACCAGGATCTGCGCCAGATCCGGCGAGGTCACCGTACTCGTGATCTTAAACAGGTAATAAGTAAGGTTGATGCAGATCAGGGAATAGATACAGCTTAACACCAGCTGCAGGAAAAACCTTTTGGCGGTGTCTTTAAGCCAGGAAAGCCGTTTATCTAAAAATTTGAAAATAAACCTATTACCAAACCAAAGTAAGACAATAACAGTTAAAATCCATAAAAATGCGACTATATAGTTCAGGTACATCATTTTATCTGAATGAGATTTCAGTGATCATATTCCAGGGGATATACTTGTATCCCGAATTGCTTTGCCATACCAATATACCCCAATTTTTTGCGGTTACATCATTGTGGTGCCCTAAAAGCAATTCCCGATGATCAGCTAAGCTTACATTGGAATAGCTTTGTCCGAGAAGCTTCATTTTACTGATGTATTTAAAAGGGATCTGGTAATACATCCCATCCTTATTGCCCTCCAGTAAGTCACAATTCCACTCCTCGTCCATATCGAAGACACAATTGCCCTTATAGATCTTTTTGTCGCGGGTAGAAACCATGCCATATATTTTTTTCGGCCTGTCATAAGCCTCATATCCCATATTTTCAGGCAAAGGTTCCAGACGCAGCGATCGGAAAGCTTTCCAGGTTACCACCACCCTACCCCATTGGGGGTGCATCACGACAATTCCCCGGCTGGAGGCTGAAACATCCCTGCCATCTGTTAAATAAACTTTCTTCCCTGACTTTAGGCTTACCGTTGCGCCTTTATTAAACCGCTCCACCGTAGCAATATCTGTAAAATCATACTGTACACGCTGATCGCCATTTAGTAGCCCTTCCAACTGCTGGTTATCCAGATATTTCGTTTTATCCCATTGAATGAAGCCGCTAAAAGGCCCTTTGGTAGTCATCACCGTTCCATAGATCGGATTTCCTTTGAGGTGACTTAAATGGGAGGGTCCGGCAAAAAACCTGATGGTACTAATAGCCGACCATTTTATGGTGTTGACCAGCTCGTTGTTATAGACCACAATGTCCTTGCCCAGATGCCTGTTTTCATGCTCGTCGACCGTCAATCTGATTTTAGATCCGCTTTTATAATAAAGCTGCGCCTCTTTTGGGCCTGTTACATGGATCAGGGAAATATCGCCGAAACGACATAAGATCTCACTTTTCCGCTCGGGATATTTATCCCTCCAGAGGTTCATAAATGTCCAGTCCAGAACAGGTTCTTCTTCTTCGTTGGAAAGGTT
This sequence comes from uncultured Pedobacter sp., assembly GCA_946478755.1. The sequence continues at coordinate 14,897 of CAMLDJ010000060.1, forward strand.
GTTCAGCTGGTACTCACTTAGATATTTAAGGTTAGGATTAACCTGTTTGGCAACCAGTAAGATATCAGACCACAGCATTTGCCCACCACTCCATCTGATCTGCCCGGTATATACCTGTTTGTTCTTTAATTTAATTTCCCCATAGATAAAACCTTCGTGCTGAGCTCTGGCATCGGCAGCGAAAAAGATCAAGAGGATGAAAAGTAAATACCAGTGGTTAAATCTCATTATTCCGGTTCATCCTGACAATTTATTTATTTATATTGTTCTGACAAATAAATAACAGCCAGATGCTGATAATTTAGAATTGAACCGGGATATTATTGGGTTGAATACTTCAGCCCTAAGTTATCCCGATTCAGTACAATAAAGTCTGATTACAACCCCTATCTATTTGCCGGCAAGCATATTTTCTTTCTATTTATAGGAATGAAACGGCTAAGTTTCAAACCCTAACAACCAGATATATAATGAAAACTTTTTACACTAAACTCCTGCTGTTCGCTTCATGCCTCTCCATACCGGGCATCGTGACGGCACAAACACCAAAACCCGTACTGAAAGTAGATTTAAATATCGCTTCCCGCAGAGCAGCCGAAGTGAATGAGTTTGAATACCTGCCATGGGCGGTTAAATCCGGTATTTCCGATAGTTTTACCGGTAAGGGCGTAAAGATCACCTTTACTAAAAAAGGTACTTCGGGCTCGGAACTGGCTACCGACTATTACAAAAAGGGTGTTCAGTCTCCTTATTATGCACGATTGGCCAGCGATGGTTTAATGCTGAGCGAAGGAAATGCCGGAGCGGAAATAGAAATGCGGATCAGCGGACTTCCTGCAGGGCCGAATACCCTGCTCACCTTTCACAACATCATTGGAGGAGGAAAACCAGATATGTATGCACCGATTGACATTTATGTAAATGGCAAACTGGCGGCAGACAACCTGGTGCCTTCCTACCGGGTGCTTGAAAATACCAAAATCCGCAGCGCTTATTTAAAATTCAATGCCGAGAAAGGCAAAGATGTTATCGTTACTTTTAAACCTGACGAAGGTTCCCTAGCTGCTAACAAGAACCTGATCATCAATGGCTTTGAGCTGAACACCGCGAATGTGATTGATCTGGCACACTCGCCACAGCCATTGCACAGCGACGAGCATGTAAATGCCGATGGCGGAACCGTCCAGCTGAGCTGGGCAGCCGCAAAGACAGCGGTATCGCATGACCTCTATTTTGGGACAGATTCCGCTGCTGTGGCTTCAGCCTCCCATCGTTCCCCTGAATTTAAAGGCAACCGCAAAACCACTACCTATACCGCAGAAAAAATATACAGTATGCTGACCTATTACTGGAGGGTTGATGAATTAAATGCTGCAGGAAAAGTAACCAAAGGCAATCTCTGGCATTTCAGGCCACGACAGCTTGCTTTTTCAGGTGCCGAGGGTTATGGTCGTTTTGCCCGTGGTGGCCGTGGAGGAAAGGTGGTTGAAGTCACCAACCTTAACGATTCAGGTCCTGGAAGTCTTCGCGAGGCAGTTACTCAGGATGTTGGCCCGCGCACCATCGTGTTTGCAGTTTCAGGAATCATTACCTTAAAATCCCGTCTGGTGGTGAACCAGCGATATGTGACCATTGCCGGCCAGACGGCACCTGGCAAAGGGATCTGTATTCGGAGTGCACCATTAGGAATTGTGGCCGATGATGCCATTATACGACACATGCGTGTTCGCCTTGGAGCTGGTACAACATACGATGGAATGGGTATTACAGGCGCTAATAATAGCATTGTAGATCATTGTTCCATCAGCTGGACCATTGATGAGTCATTCAGCTCAAGGGGTGCACATAACATTACCCTGCAGCGTACCTTAATCTCAGAGGCCCTTAATGTAGCCGGTCATAACAAATATGAGGCGGGAAAATCACATGGATTTGCCGCCAGCGTAGGTGGGGATGTGGGCAGCTTTCATCATAACCTGCTGGCCCATTGTGCAGGCAGGAACTGGAGTTTAGCAGGCGGTGCCGATGGTGATGGGAACTATTTGGGCAGAATGGACATGCGCAACAATGTCGTGTATAACTGGGACCACCGCACGACAGATGGTGGGGCCATGGAAGTAAATTTTGTAAACAATTATTACAAACCCGGTGCGGCGACAAAATTCAAATTTGCCTTGAATGCACAGCATGAAGGATATGGTGGCGGTATGCAACGCTATTTCTTCGATGGTAACATCATGCCTGGAGTATTCGACGAAAAGAACCAGGAAGCAGGTCGTAAAGAATCAGGAAAAAAAGTGAGTTACCAGACTTTCGTTGACAAGCCTTTCTTCCTGCCGTATGTCACTACGGAAAGCGCAAGAGATGCCTATAAAGATGTATTGTCTGATGTCGGTTGCAACCAGCCTGTGTTTGATGATCACGACATCAGGATCATCAACGAAACTCTAACGGGAACCTATACTTATAAAGGCAGTAAATCCGGTAAACCAGGGTTACCGGATTCGCAGGAAGATGTTGGCGGATGGGAAAATTATCCAGAAGTACAGCGCGCTGCTTCTTTTGACAGCGACCACGATGGCCTGCCGGACTGGTGGGAGAAATTACATCAGCTGAACACCCGTTCCGCTTCCGGTGATTTCTCTGATGCCAATGGCGATGCCGACAAAGATGGTTTTACGAATCTTGACAATTACCTGGAATGGATGGCAGGATCCCATTTTGCGGGAGTAGTGGGTCAAAGTATCGAGATCGATCTGAAAAAACTGTCCAGAGGCTATGCCGATAAAACAGTATACCAGGTTTCCAAAGCCCTTAACGGGCAAGCCAGTCTGGCTGAAAATGGCGTGGTTAAATTTAGCCCTGCTAAAGCAGGCCTGGCATCGTTCCAGTTTACCGTTACCGATGCAGCAGGAAGTTCATTTACAAGAACTATCAATATCGCAGCAGGATTATAAGACGACGGAATATTTCAAGATAAGGCAGAAAAAAAATGGAGCATCTGAACGATGCTCTATTTTTTTGCAGTCTTTTTGTCAATAACCATTTGTACCATATTCAGCAGCATTGGTAATGGCATCCAGTTGCGATTGCGGAATCGGCCGTACTTTGTGTTTGTTGTCGTCAAAGTTTGCGCCTACCGCAGGGTTTGTAGCCGATAAATACGCTTTAGTCAGCCTGCCAGTACGCTTTAGATCGTACCAGCGCCAGTGTTCACCGCTCAGTTCTCTTGCCCTTTCCTGCAAAATAAAGTCGACCGTCATGCTCGCCGGTGCAACTTCCATTGCAGCTTCATTGGCGGTAAGCGCCGCTCTTTTCCGGATCGTATTGACATAACCGGCAGCCTTAGTTTGATCGTTGTTGTATAACAACGCCGCTTCAGCGGCCACCAGGTAAATGTCACCCAGTCTTATGATAGGGATATCCCCCATCCAGAATTGATTCGACTGTACGTACATCTTTGCTGAATATTTCCGCATGGCCGGAAACATATTCGTCAGGTTCACCTCAGTTGCAGGAATCGAAGCTGCTGATTTATAGTTGCCGGTAACGGGATCAAAAAGATCGCTGGGGTCCGCAACCAGCATGGGCATCATCGATTTCGTAGCTGCATCAATGGTCCAGTTTGGCGTAAAAACTGCTAATCCCACATCGTTGGCCATATTTCTTTGTTCTTCCAGTTGCTGGGTACCAAACAATCCTACGTAAGGTCCGGTAGTACCTAAAATCGTTTTGCCTACTACTGAGGCATCTTTTTGATAGGTAGTGGCGAGTGCCTGTGTGATCAGCTTGTCGGCATTGGCATAAAACTTATAGGTAAATGTCTCTGCAAAGCGCGTATCTACGGTAGTAGCGCTTGGTTCGAACACCGTGGTCAGCAGATATTTTGAAGGTTTATACAATTTAGAATTGGATCTGCCATATAGAATACTGGTTTCCCTGGTACCCCATTCTGCGCCCCTACCACCCAGATCCGGCAAATAGTACTGGCGGGTACGCCCTCTGTTGAAACCTTCCGGGTTCTGTCCTGTGATATCTACCGCCTGCAGAAACAGCGATTCTGTATTGTTCTTGTTGTTGGCGCCATCCCATAGTTTAGAAAAGCCTGATCGCTGTGCATCACTGAGGTACAAAGCGCAGCCATATTGACCTTGCTTGCTGATCAGTTCTTCGGCTGCGTCCAGCGCCAGCTTGGCGTATTCCTCCTTTTCACCCAATCGGGTCCTTTGCAGATATACCTTAGCCAGCAAGGCGTAAGCTGCCTTTTTGCTGGCCCTGCCTCTTAAGCTCTGTGTGATCGGTAAATTCTCAGTGGCAAATTTAAGGTCGGCAATGATCAGGTCATAAAACTCCTGTTCTGTACTGCGTTTTGGTGTGGTATTGGTACCTGTTTCAATGGGCGACCTGGTTTCTAAGGTTACGCCGCCGAATTGTTCCACCAGATTAAAATTGGCATAAGCCCGAATAAAGTGGGCTTCAGCAACTTTCGCGCTGAGCTCTGCCGGGTTGTCATATCCCTTAACCGTTTTCGCAGACTCGATTGCGGTATTGCAATAATTTGCAATGGCATAAAACCCATTCCAGATAACCCTTACTGTTCCGTTCGTGGTGTTCAGCGCATTGTCGTACGTACCAAAACCATCACTGTTCTGATAGTTTACCCAACTGTCTGTTCCACCTTCTGTTGGCCCGACGAAATCAACTTTACCCTGAAAAAAATACAAATCGGCATAGCAGGAGTTGATCAGTCCTTCAAAGCCAACCTTGTTCCCATACGCCGTTTCTACCGATTGTGTACCCGGATTGTACTCATCTAGCTTACAGGCAGTGCCCAGCAAGCCCAAGGTCAGGAACAGCAAGCCGGTTTTTTTATATAGATTATTCATGTTTGATAGATTTATGGTTAAAATGAAGCATTCAGGCCGAAAACAATCTGTTTAAATAAAGGAAAGGTATCTGCCCCTCCGGTTTCCGGATCAACATCCCTTAGCAGCTTACTTTTAGCATAGATGAAGGGATTATAAGCCGTGCCATATATCCGCAATTTTGATAAGCCTATTTTCTTGCCAAAATCGGATGGGACGGTATAGCCCAGGGTGATGTTCTTGATTTTCATATAGGAACCATCAACAATTGACAAGGACGACTGAACAGTTGTATTGATACCGGGGGTAGTCTGGTGAGGCTGAGGAAAATCATTCGTTGGATTGTTCGGTGTCCAGTAATTGTAAGATTCCGGTTGCGCGAGCCGGTTATAGTAACCCAGAATGGGCGCGTCGATGTATTGTCCATACCGCATCAGCATATAAATGGTCAGATCGAAGCCTTTATAGGCAAAAGTATTCTGGAAACCCATGGTCCATACGGGGTTAGTCTGCCCGATGAGCATCCTGTCGGCCGCCCCATAGGTATGCACGCCATTATCAGAAATGCCATTCGCATCCACTCTGGGTACAGTCGCTATTTTAATATCCCCAGGCCTGGCACCATATTTTGTTGCTTCCGCTTCCTCCCCGAGCTGCCAGATGCCGATCTTTTTGTACCCATAAATATTGAACAATGGCTCGCCAAAAAACAGGCCTTCAGAGACCAGTTCAGTGGGCGACAATGAATTACCCAGATCGATACTCACCAGTTTTTCTTTATACCTGGTATAGGTGAAGGCAGAACTCCATTGAAAATCTTCGCCCACTATATTCTTGCTGTTAATGGCCAGCTCTAATCCTCGGTTCTGCGTGTTGGCAATATTGGAAACGATTAGATAGGGATTTTTCGCATCATAGCCGCCGGAAGTAAATGGCAGCTTCCTGTTGTATAAAACACCATCAGTTTTGGTAGCATACCAGTCTGCATTCAGCTCAATCCGGTTTCCGAAAAGCAAGGCATCCAATCCGATGTTGGTACTTTCAGGTGTTTCCCAGGTCAGGTCCGGATTGGCCAGGGTTTGTTTCAGCACATAAGTGGGCAGTACGGTTGACCCGCCCAGCGTGAGGGGTGTGCCTGCTTTATTTTCAACCTGGGTGGTTTGTGAATTACGAGGTATGGTTGCTAAGCCTGACCGGCCCCATCCCAGCCTTAACTTCAGGTTACTCAGCCAGGATTTGGTGCTTTCCATGAAATCTTCTTCAGTAATTACCCATGCGGCTGCAAAAGAAGGAAAGGTTGCCCATTTCCTGGTAAGCACGGAAGCGCCGTCCCACCTTACCGACGCCGTTAACAGGTACTTACTTTTGTAATTATAGTTGAGCCGGCCCGCAAATGCCAGCCAGGACTGATCGCTATAAGAAGACCCATAGGAGGTCACGTTTTTTAAGCCGCCCATGTTATAGAAGATATATTCATCATAGTCGAGTCCATCCCCACCTACAAAAGCAGCTTCGTCTTTAATTTTCCGCATGGAGGTAATCCCTGTAACCGTAAATTGATGATCCTGTTTCAGCGTAAAATTGTAATTGATTGTATTTTCCCAGACCAGATCCTGACCTAAGTCAGTTTCGTAAAGTGCTTCCTTGGTATTCCTTCCCTCTGACGCCAGGTTAAAAGAGCGTTCATTTGCAAATGTTCCATGGCGGGAAGACCTGAATGTCGCCCCGAAATTGGAGCGGACGGTCAGGTTATCTAATAGGGTGAGTTCCAGGTAAGGGTTAGCCACCAGGTAAAAGTCTTTGTTGCTGTCCACCCATACACCAGGTGCCAGATTGGCCAGCGGGCTCACCGTACCTGCGGCTCTGGTAAAAGGGTACAGGTTGATGGAGCCGTCAGGGAGATAAGGTTTTCCTGCCGGGGCAATACTATAAGCCTGATTGACCCTGCTGTTCGTACTGTTGCCGTTCGACCAGTTGACGGTCGTTTGTACCCCTGCTTTGATAAATTTATTGAAGCGGATATCGATCCCCCCCCTTCCATTGTACGATCTGGTCTGGTCATTTTCATAGATGCCTTTCTCATTGATATAGCCGAAGGACATAAAGCCCTGTACTTTTTCAGAGCCACCACGTATAGATACATGATGATTTTGCTGCGTACCGGTTTTTAAGCTCTCATCTATCCAGTCTACCCATTGCGCAGAGTCTACCACATTTCTTACCTGTACCGGCAGGTTAAGATCGATAAGGCTGGCCGGTAACTTTCCGTTGTCCGCAAAATACCGGTCGTTCATATAGGAAAGCCAGCTTTCACGCATCACCGGCTTCGGGAAGGTGGCAAAGCCATTCACCCCGTAATAGCTGTTGAAATCAATGTTCACTTTACCGGCTACTCCCTTTTTTGTGGTTACCATGATGACCCCATTTCCACCTGCTGCTCCGTAAATGGCGGTTGAGGAAGCGTCTTTCAGCACATCAATGCTTTCGATGTCGTTTGGATTGATGTTATCAATACTCGCTCCGGGAACGCCGTCAATGACATAAAGAGGCTCCTGATCAGCGGCAAAGGACCGGTTGCCGCGCAGCAATACCGCAGGATTTTCGCCTGCACGCCCACTGGAACGCTGGATATCCAGACCTGCGACCCTTCCCTGTAATGCCTCCATAGGATTACTTACGGGGTTCCTTACAATGTCTTCGGCCTTTACGCTGGTCACCGACCCTGTTAAATCCCGTTTCTTCACCGTTCCGTAACCGATCACCACCACCTCATCCAGACCAGCTGTGCCTTCCTGCAGGACCACATTCAATGTTGTCCGCTTCGCCACTGCAATTTCCCGGGTTTCAAAACCAATGGAGCTGAACACCAGGGTTTCGGTGCCCAAAGGCAGATTTAAACGGAAATTGCCATTGGCGTCGGTACTTGTTCCATGGTTGCTGCCCTTTACTC
>CAMLDJ010000061.1 GCA_946478755.1 uncultured Pedobacter sp.
ATCGGTCCGGCTACGAATCTGCTTGCCGGCATTGATCCTGAGAATATCGAATCAATAGAAGTCATTAAAGACCTGAGCGAGGTTGCGCGATACGGCCCGAGGGCGGCTAATGGCGTTATTGTCATCCATTCTAAAAAACCACAGACAAAGAAGATGATTAGCTTCAATTCCCAAGTTGGTCTCGCAACACCTGATGGTGTCAGTACCCTGAACGGAGCTTCCGAGAGTAATTTCAGAAAACCGTTTTATAGCCAATATGCAACAGAAGAGCAAAGACAAAATATTCCAGCTTACCTGCGTGATTCTTTATATAATATTTATTACGGGCCGGCCAACTGGACGGATTTGTATTATAAAAATGCATTAATATATTCCGCAAATGCAAGCCTTACCGGTGGCTCAGAGAAAGCGAATTTTAGGGCGTCGCTGGGAAATCAAAGGAATAATGGGGTGGCAGATGAAACAGGATTGAACCGTTATAGCGTTGCCTTTGTGATTAGCATGAAGCCGGTCGATTGGTTAAATATAACGACTTCCCTTAACGGCAGTCAATTGGTACGCGACAGAAATAGATATCAGCGGGATCGTTTCGCCGAAGAAAGATATCTTCCAAATTTAAGCAACCCGATTTCATCGAATAAAGATTTTTATGCCAACTATCTCAGTGAGTATGGTAAATCATTTGATAAAAACAAGACCAATATTTTTGATGGTTATGCAAACTTTGGTTTCAGGTTTGGCAAATTAAATATCAATTCCAGGTTTTCGGCCGATTACAATGAAGGTTACCGGGATATATTTTATCCAAGTACATTGCTGGAAACCAATAGCTATGTATCCAATTACTTTGGCTATAATCAACGACTAACAGCAGAAAATACCATAAGCTATGCACTCGATTGGAACAACATTCATAAACTTGATTTAGAAGCGGGCCAGTCATTGCAATGGGATACTTACCATTACAATTATGGATATGCTTACAGGGGTTCCAGTGATTACATTAAGATCAATTTACTTACTGATCCTAAAAATCCGCTTACCGCTTACTTTTCATATAACCCAAATACTGGGTTCCTCAACACTTTGATGTATAGGTTTCTGGATAATATTCAGAACAACCTAATCTCGTTTTATGGTAAGGGGACTTATAGCTTTAAAGACAAATATAGCTTATCATTAATGCTTAGAACTGATGGGTCTTCGGCAGCTCAGCCCACAAGTCGCTGGTTCTTTTCTCCGGTCGTCTCTGCCGGATGGAATGTCAGGAATGATTTATCAGTTCAGGATAGCAAGATATCCGAACTGAAATTACATGCAAGTTATGGTCGTATTGGTAGGGTGCAACTGGACGATCGCTATGCCGCAGGGCCTCACTATACGGTAGATATCGGTTATACTGGTGAACCTAGAGTGGGAACATTCTCTGGCGTAGCCACACTAAACAGGCCCTATAGTTCAGGATGGGTTGGATATAACATTCCCTGGGCTTACAGTGAACAAATTAATATAGGTGGAAGCATTGGTTTTTGGGACAATAGGTTACTGATTGCTGCCGATGTATATAGTAAATCAGATAAAGATCAGCTGATTGGTGTACCTGCCTTTGCAGAATATGGTTATGCGCAATCTTACCAGGCGGGAATGAATATCAATAACTCCGGGATAGATGCCACTTTCAACGCCAATATCTCTCGCGATCCAAAAAGCCTTCAATGGACTTCCTCGCTGAATATCAATTACAACAGAAACAAACTAAAGGCACTACCGGGCGGACTCCAGGAGCTTGTCGTTGGAAACCGGTTACTCCAGGTGGGGAAGGCTGTAGATCAATATTGGCTGTTGGACAACGATGGCATTTACAACAGCGATGCTGAAGTCCCTGTAAATCCCAGCACCGGTTTAAGCCTTAATTTTCAAGGAATTCCGCTTAAGGCGGGTGATGCCAAATGGAACGATCGCAATCGGGACTATACCATTGATGACAGGGATCGTATACTAACAGGACATTCACTACCATTAGTATCAGGCGGATTTAACAATGATTTTAAATACAGTAACTGGACGCTGGGCTTGAATTTTTACTATAATCTTGGTCGGAATATCATCAATCAGGACATGGCGAAAAGATTTGATTTCATCAATCAGGAAAGTGCCAATGACATCAATTCGGTTAAAGAGGTTACATTTTGGGAAAAGCGAGGTGATTATAGCAAATATCCTGTGTACAATCCCTGGAGTAACGTAGTACCTTATCGTATGGATCAGAATCTTTTTCTGGAAAATGCAGCTTTTCTAAAACTTCGCTCTGTATCTGTAGGCTACGATCTGAAAGATCTGTTGAAATCTAAGCACTCGAAAATTGACCGGTTATATGTTTATGCTACTGCCAACAACGTATTCACGCTTACACCTTACACGGGGCGTGATCCCGAACTCACGGACTATGCAGGCTATGACACCGGGTACGGATTACCAATTCCAAGGACCTTTACACTTGGCGTGAAAATGGAATTATAGCAATTGGAACTGATAAAGACTTAAAATTAAAGAAATGAAAATTCGCATTTTAATCGTATTAATTACCGTCGCCAGTATATTAGGCGCTTGTAAAAAAATGCTTGATGTTCAATCCAGCAGATTGGTTAGTGAGGCCAATATGTATAGGACAATTGAGGATGCCCGCGCAGGTTTGATGGGCGTATACGGGCTGGGCCGGGCAGCAACGTGTGACAATGACAGACACTGGATTTACGGCGATCTTCGGACAGTAAATGGAATCGGAGGTGATTTCAGAAGCGTTAACCGTCTGGATCTAAAGTCTATAGCAGACAATGATCTTCAGGCAACTTTTCCAGTCGTAGCGGCCTTATCAAACTGGAGGAAGTTTTACGCTGTAATCAATGCTGCCAATATCTTTCTTGAAAGGGCACCTGGGATCGTAGCGTCGGATAAACGCTATTTACCGCAGGACCTTAAATTAGACGTGGCACATGCAAGATTTCTTAGGGCTTTCATGTATTTCTACATGGTTAGAATTTGGGGTGATGTACCTTTCATCATCAGTTCACACGATGGACAATTTGAAAACAAGCCAAGGGAAAACCAACAGAAAATACTTGCTTTTGTTGAATCAGAACTCCTGCTTTCGGCAACAGATTTACCCGTAGTTTACAATAAGAACCAACCTGAGCAAACCCGAACTCCATACTATTCCATTGAGGAAGAGATGGCTAAAAAGCATTCCGCCTATGCTGTTCTAGCACATGTATATGCATGGGAGGGGAAATATGCGGAATCAGCCAAATGGGCCAAGTGGGTGCTGGACAACATGAACCTTGACGCCATGGGAAATGAAAAGATGTATTACATGAATGTAGATCAAACCCGGCAGATGTTTAGAGGTGAATATGGTAATAATCAATTTAACATTATTGCTGGTTTTAGTCATATGTTTCTAAATGCGGAAAGTGGCACTTCAGGTTTTATGGAAGAGTTGACGCTTGCAGCTCCTTACGTCATTAATAAAACCTTACCTGCAATTTATGTCCCGAAAGATTCTATTTTGTCCATATTCAACCTGGAAAATGACCAGCGGTTCAGTATTGACAGGATCACCTCTACACCAACTTCTGATCGCTATTTTGGAGCGTTTGACAGAACATTTCCTGTTTTCACAAAAGTATTCATCATTCGGGACAATAATCCGCCTTTAAATACCATAAATGGTCCGGGATCTGATGGTTCAATGACCCAATATGCAAGTTCTCTTGTTTTTACCAGGCCAGAAGAAATTGCACTCTTATTGGCTGAAGCCAAAACAGTGTTGGGCGATATTTCTGGCGCAACCGATTTGTTAAATGCAAGACGGATCAATCGTGGCCTTCTGGCTTACGATCAAATTAAAGATGGGAGTTTGATTGATGCGATATTCCTGGAGCGTAGAAAGGAACTTATGGGGGAGGGCTGGAGATGGTACGACCTGATCAGGTATAAAAAAATTAAAAACAATGATGCAGCATTCAATGCACTCATTCAAAACGGTGGTATTTACTGGCCGATAGCAAAAGCATTGCTTACCCAAAATTCATTATTAACTCAAACGATGTATTGGAATAGATAATTTATGATTATGAAACGTATACAAATGCATATAAGCTTGCTCCTGCTGGGATCAATGCTTGGAATGGGGTGTTCAAAGGATACAGGTGATTACAATTACGTCAACAGTACAGTGGCCTTTCCTGGAACTACATACGATTATTTAAAAAGTAAGACCGGAATCTATGATTCACTCTTGTTTGTAATCGATCGCTTAGAATTAACGGATACGCTGAAGAATAACGATGTAACGTTATTTGCAGTTACCAATCAGAGTTTTCAACAAGTGGTTGATAAGCTAAATACGTCTAGAAAGCTACGGGGAAAGGCACCGGTTTACCTTAAAGATATCGCGACGGAACTCCTTGATAGCATGATTTGCAGGTATATTATCAGAGGTCATTATATCGCAGATTCGTTAACGCAAACTGATGGAAAAATGCTAAAAGCTGTTCGGTATGCTTATCCCATGAATGGTAAACTGGCCACTGCCAATGCAAGCGGATATAAAGGTGGTGGACCAGCGGTAGTTAATTATTTCTTTACCAAAAGAAGTAGCTTCACTAAAGATTGGGTTTTAGCAACAGCAGATGCGATCAATATTCGTACCGCTAATGGTATCATTCACGTGCTGGAAACTACCCACCCTTTTGGATTCGGGGAATATACCAAACCCCGGCCAGAGCCTTATGAGAAAAGTACATTCAGACCGGCCGGTTATAGTGGGCCATTCATTTTTCCAACTGTCGTTGGACAGACGGTTTTAATCGAAGCTGAAGATTATGACCTGGGAGGGGAAGGTGTCGCCTACCACGATGATTTAGCTAAAAATGGGGGCAATTACAGACCTGCTGAATATGTAGATATCGATGCGGCATTTGGTAGTCTTGGCCAGGTGTATACTGATGTGGCAGGTACTTATACTGCGAGTCATTCAATAGGATGGACTGTAGCCGGCGAATGGACTGCTTATTCTGTGAATGTACCAGTTGAAGGCAATTATATAATTACTTCGAGAGTTGGCAACGGCAGTACTGTAAATCCTTTGAAGTTTCATATTGAATTTGATTACCAAAATGTAACAGGATCCTTGACTTTTCCTACAAATAAAGGTTGGTGGGTCTGGCAGTTGGTCGAAAGCCCTGTATTTCATTTAAAAGCAGGCAATCATTCTATGCGTTTTTTCCATGAAACCAAAGACGTACAGGTAAACAACTTTGTCATCAAACGGGTCAACTAACCATTACAGATATGAAATTTAAAACAATATATATTTATCTTGCTTTAGCGGCGCTGATAAGTACAGCAACGAGTTGTAAAAAGTGGTTGGACATTCCAAAGGACGTGGATTATTTTAGCGAAAGAGTAGATTATACGTCGAAAACTTTTTCACCAGTATTGGGGCGTACAACTTTAATTACCAATATTTTTAACTACGACAATTCCAGTTTGCCCTTAGCTTTCCAATTGTTGAATGTCAGGAAAGCAGACGGTACCCCTGCTGATAACCTCACGAAGATACAGCCGGTTTGGGTATGGTCTACTGCCTACGATGGCAAAGAAACCAGTCTACAGCAAATTCTGGATAAAAGAAAAAAAGAGGATCACCCTTTGTGGGAACTGAGGAAATCGGGGGAGCTGATTCTTTGGCAGAGTGCAACAAATACATTGGTGCCCGCTTATCAGGGCTCCACTAGCCCCGGAGGTTATCTTTTCGATGTCAAAGTTTCCAATTCGGGCGGAGAGAAAACCATTAAAGATCTGTTACTTAATCCGCTTAGGGAAATGCCCTATGAACCTACCAATATGGATGCAGTTACAGGTTTGCCAAAAGACTCTATACTGCCTTCGGAAATCAGCGGAATGATTGGTCAAAATACTCGGAAAGCGCTGTCAAACGATAATAAAGATGTTTACATCTATTTTAAAAGAACGGGTAATGGTAATTCTTTGACTTTCAGATTTCTGGACAAAAATAAAAATCCCATGAATCTAGATGCTTTTAAAGACACGAAATGGGCCGAATTGATCCACGGCTTTAACATGCAAAAAACGGGCGATTATGTTCGTTATGAGGTAGCTTATCCTATTCCCTTGGTCAAACTTTCAACAAAATATACCAATGCCGACGGTTCCAGAGCTGCGGTAGAGTTTAGCTACAGCCGACTCGGATTCAATGGGGTCAGGGAAACCGGAAAGCTAAAATTCAATTTCAGCATTTTCCGCGAAGGGGATTGGGAAATAGATTTTCATTTCCGCAATGACACGCCCAGGTTTCAAGACGAATATTAATGTGCAGGCTAAATATGATACAAATGACAAAAAAAATATTAGTACTCTTGGTTTTTATAACCAGCTTGTTGGTTCCTGGATACCTGGCAGCACAAGTGCAAAAAGTAATTGTTAAGGGAACGGTTATTGATCGGGAAACGAGACAAAGCATTCCCGGTGTAACAATTTTATTAGATGGTAAGCCGCCAAAACCAGTTTCCTTTACAGACAATGATGGCAAATACGCCATTGCGGTGGCTCCGGAATCAAGCCTTATCTTCCGATATATTGGTTATAACGAGAATAGGATTAAAGTTAAGCCTGGACAAACTTCATTGAATATTAGCTTAAGCACAAGTTCTTCTGAGATGGAAGAGGTGGTTGTTCGGGGCTATCAGAAACGGTTAAAAGAAACGAGTACGGGGTCTTCCTACGTCATTAGTGGAAAAGAAATCCAGGATGTTCCGGTTTCCAACGCCGAGCAATTGCTACAGGGTAAAGTTCCCGGCCTTAACATACAGGTTAACACAGGTGCGCCTGGTTATCGTGGATCTGTAGCGATACGAGGCGTATCTGGAATTGATGTCTCCGGTTCCGGGACCAGCTCGTTTTTAACGCCCACTTCTCCGCTTTATGTAATTGACGGCGTACCGGTTGAGGCGGATGCGAATTTTGAATATGGCTTCAATTCTGCAGGACCAGGGGTTAGTCCGCTTTCTTTGATACCTCCGGAAGATATCGCCAGTATTGAAGTGTTAAAAGATGCACAGGCCACTTCACTTTATGGTTCCAGGGGAGCTTTTGGTGTCATCCTGATCACCACAAGACGTGGAAATTCAAAGGTGCCCAGAATTCGTTATACCGCTAATTTTTTCGCTAATAAAAGTCCAAAACTCCGTGAAACCCTTGGCGGTAAATCTGAACGAGATGCTAAGATCAATGAAATTTTGACCATGGGAAATTATGCTGATATCCTAAAAATTTCTACTACACCCATCTTGGCGGACAGTTTAAATCCATATTATAACAATTCTACAGATTGGCAGGCTGTATTTTATCGGACAACCTATAATACCACGCAGAATTTAAATATCGATGGGGGTAATGATAAGTTCAATTACAAAACCAATTTTGGATACTATGGAGAAAAGGGAATTATAGAAAATACAGGTTACAAACGTTACAACCTGACAACGAACATGAACTATAAGCCAAGTGATAAATTTGGTGTATTTATAAATCTTGCCGGTGGTATAGGGAAAAAGAACAAGGGCGACGGACAAGGGCTTTTCCAAACGGGTGTTGCTACCAACGCTGCGGTCTCCTCCTTACTTCCAGGCCCGTCTTTATTTCAAACAACAAGCGGAGTGCTTTCAGCACTTTCCGTTAAGAATGACAATGTCGCAAAAAACCTGCGCTCCAATGTTGATGTGAATTTTCAGGTATTTCCTGGCTTCAGGGTTTCTTCAAGTGGCAGTTACGATTATGCGGTGGGAACGGAAGAAACGTTTACACCGGCTGCTGCTAATTCTTTATATTCGGGTGTTTATTCTTATAACGATCGAAATTCTACGCTTTACAATAGGAGCGGATTCACTTATTCCAAGAGTTTAAAAGATGGTAAACATAATTTCTTTGTAAACTCGTTTGGTGAAATTTACATCAAAGATTATCAGGCATCATTCATTATCCAACAGCGTACGCCGAATGATCAGTTTCAAGGTCCCCTAGGCGCAAGTAGCTTCGCTTCCAGAGGCGGAGGAGTGCTGGGGAATTACAAAAATGAACATGTAGTTTCTTTCGCCAGTGCTTTTTCTTATGACTATATGAAAAAGTATGTACTCGATCTTACCTACCGGCTTGATGCGTCCTCTGTTTCTGGTTTTGATAATCCTTTTGCTAAAAATCCTTCTGTAGGATTACGATGGAATTTCAACCGGGAAAACTTTTTAATTGATTCCAAGTGGTTATCATCCGGGGATATCCGCATGAGCTGGGGTAGAAATATCCAGCCTACCGGAGATATTTATTCTTTGTATGGTACCTATACACCTGCTGGTAATTATGTCGGCGTTCCGCGGATTGGTATAAACTATGGCAACTTACCAAACAGCGTTCTGCAACCCTCAACCAATACCACCTATAACTTTGGTTTGGATATGGGCTTCTTCGATAGTAAAGTAGAATTTATGTTTGATGCTTACTATAAAAAAGTAACCAATCTCAAGCGTGATATTGTGCTGTCCAGTATGACTGGTTTTGGACGAGTATCCAGTAATGACGCTGGCCTGATCGATTATGGTTATGAGTTGTCCGTGGTGTTCCGCCCTCTGCCGAACAATAGTCCTGTAAACTGGAGTGTTTCGATAAATGGCGCCATAAATCACGACGTATTAACAGGATTGCCTGGTAATGTAAACCAGATTGTGATCGAGGGTGACCCAGCAAAGAATGAACCTGCTACCGTATTGCGTGTTGGTCGAAATACCTTGTCAAATTTTCTATTGAACAATCAGGGCGTTTTTGGCAGCAACGCTGCGGTCCCTGTTGATCCGGTCACCGGGCTCCTATATCGCACCGATAACAGTTCCACTGCGTTTTTCAGAGCAGGAGATCCAATTTGGGAAGATATAGATGGAGATTATGTACTGACAAACAAAGACCGAAGGGTGTTGGGTAATTCTCAGCCGATTGTAACGGGGGGATTAAATACCTATTTATCCTACAAAAATTTCTCCTTGAATTTGAATGGTTCATTTACAATAAAAAGAGATATCATCAATGATGCCTTAGCTTCCAGGTTAAGGTTGGTTAGCAATCCGTTTGGATCAAATGTGTATTTGCCGCTTTCAGATGTCAATTACTATGGTTCTTCAGGCTTAGCTGCGGCTTATCCAAATCCATTTGATTATACGCGTTCGGGTATTATCAATCCTTTTCGGTCTAACCAGTCCCTGTTTCAGGAAGATGGCACTTATTTCAAGTTGAACAATGTGACCTTTGGCTACACCCTGGGTAAACAATTAGCAAAAAGAATGGGACTTAGTATGGCCAGAGTTTACCTCTCGGCAAATAACGTGGTTACTTTTTCTCCATACTCGGGACCTAACCCAGAAAATGTTACCGCTTTAGGTTATGATTCTTCCGCTGGTTATCCCGTTTCCCGCACCTATAACCTGGGTATCAATGTAGAATTTTAATGATCTAACTCACAATCAAAAGAAAATGAAAACACACCTCCTTTATATATTACTTCTCGCGGTTTGCATCTCGCAGTCTGCCTGTAAGAAATTTCTGGATGTAAAGCCTCTGGATAAATTAAGTGGTAATGTCTTTTGGCAATCGCAGTCTGATGTCGAATCATTTACCAGTGATCAATACGCCAACCTTAGAAATAAGTTGACCAGCACTTCTTTTATCCCGGCTACAGGCGAATTGCGTTCGGGCTACATCTTACCTGCTACGGTAAATAATTCCAATTCTGCCGCTGAAAAAAATATACGCCTGGTCTATACACAGTTTGCGCTGAACAACCTGAAAACAAATACAGGTGTATTGTCATCTACTCAAGCCTGGAATGGACTTAATTTTGCCTCCATCACCAAATGGTATGAGTTTTATTCGGTTATTCAAGGTGCTAATATATTGCATGAAAGGCTCAACAATGGAGTTCCCGGATTGTCAGATACCGATAAAAAAAGATACCAGGCTGAAGCTGTGTTTCTACGCTGCCTGACATACTTTATCATGGTAAGGATATATGGTGATGTGCCGTATTATACAAAAGCTTATCAACAGGATCCACTGCCCAGAGAAAATGCCGTATCTGTGATCAATCAATGTATTGCTGATTTAAAGGCAAACTTCAATAATTTGCCCTTGATTTACCCAGATCCGGCTTGGAGAGCTGTTAGGGCAACACGGGGCGCAGCGCTTGATTTGCTGATGAATATGAATATGTGGAATGCAGGCTTTGACAGCATTAATAAGTTGAAATATTATCAGGAGACAGCAGATTTAGGTAGCGAACTTGTCGGTAGCAATGTATATCAGTTACTTCCCCTTGATAACTTTAGTGAGGTGATGAAAGGCAGGAGCAGTGAAGGAATCTTTGAATTCAATCAAAGTATAAATTATGAACCTGCACCTAATTTCAGAGCTTTTTTTGGGGACATGATGCTCAAATATCCGAATAAAAATGCTGGAACGGATAACAATTCAAGCCATGCTTATTTTAGAGCAGATTACTTACTTCGGTTGTATCCAACGGGTACAGCAGATCGCCGTAAGGATCTTTGGTTTGACAACAGTATGCTGAGCCAGGACGGGAATTTTCAACTGCTCAAGTTTAAAGGCAACCTGGCTTCAACGCAAGGTAATCCGGAATGGGACCTGATCATTTTTAGATATGCTGAGGCCATTTTACTTAGAGCGGAGGCACTTGCAGAGCTGGGTGGAGTGCAAGATGGAGAAGCCATAAAAATGCTGAATATGGTAAGACGCAGGGCAGGAGCACCAGAGTATACAGGAATAGGTGGAGAGGATTTAAAAAATGCAATCTTCAATGAACGCTGCAAGGAGCTGATGGGCGAAGGACATATGTATTTCGATCTGGTCAGAACCGGACGAATCCTGAATCCCCAGTGGACACTTAATCCGCTTTCAGCAGATCAGTTTGCCAGGGGCGGATGGACCTGGCCGATAGACGTTTCCGCCCTATACAATAATCCATATATGAAATTAAACGAATACTGGCAATAAACACCACAGCGTTATGAGAAATTATTTAAAAAAGATAAGACAGGGGATTGGATTATTTTCCTTAATCCTATTATTATTCGTCTCCTGTAAAAAAGATGAATATTATTTCGACGGCGGCAAGTCGAATCCTGATTTTAAAGGAACTATGCTTCAATATCTGCAATCAAAGCCAGTGCAATTCGATACAATTGTGGATATCATAAAAATTGCTGGTCTTGAAAAGGAGTTTCAGGAAGAAGAGTTGACATTTTTCGCACCATCAGATTTATCGGTCAGGTCAATTCTAAAAACCACCAATAACGAGCTGTATCAGACTGGTAAAGATACGCTTAAAGTACTGACTGACGTTCAGCCGCAGATTTGGCGCAAATATCTGATGATGTATATGTTCAAGGGGGCGAACAGATTGAAGGATTATTACCAGTTAGATATCAATCTTAAACCTGTTTATCCAGGACAGAATTATTATTCTTATAGCAATGTAATTTTCAATATCGGGGTGATATTTGATGACATCAATGGGATCAAATATGCGGGTTACAGGCATCTTACGATCGGTTATATCACAGACCTCAATAGACCTGCTGATAATTGGATCACTGCAGATATTTCTTCATCAGATATTAAACCAACCAATGGTGTAGTGCATACGCTCAACACAAATCATACTTTCGGTTTTGACTATGGATTTGTCTATGACGTTTATGCTGGGAGATGACAATGATGTTCAAATTTATGACATGGAAGTATTTAAAATTAAGATAATGAAATCAAGATATATCAGTTTAACAGTAGCTTTTCTAACCCTGGGCTTTGTTATGGCCTGTAAGAAAAGTGTAGTTTATGAAAATCCTTACGATGGTGGAAAGGAACCCTTAGGAATTAGTCTAAGCCTGGCCACTCCTCCTGAACCTCAGGAAGCCGCAGGCGGAGGGACTGTCACATTTGCAGCAACAGGTTTATTGCCTTATAAAGACTTAATCGTATTCTCAGTTAATGGACAAAGGGCTGAAATACTCAGTATTACGGCAGCTGGCATTACGGTTAAAGTACCCGAAGAAGCCAGTACAGGTATTGCAACCTTATCCGTAAATGATCAGGTTTTTTTTGGTCCGAAATTTAAAGTGAGTGGAAAGATCAGTATTGATCCGGAATTCAGGGTTAGCGGTGGTGCCAATAGGGATATTTTTGCTTATCATCCATTAACTGATGACCGGTTTATTTTTGTAGGGGCATTTACGGATTATGACGGCAAGGGACTTATTTCACCGGTAAATAGAATTGTACGGGTTTTGAAAAATGGCGGAGCGGATGTATCCTTTCGTTCGGGTGGTGCAGATGGTACGCTGTACAGTGTTACCCCGCTTGGAGACAAGCTGGTCACCGCAGGCAGCTTTTCAGGCTTTTATTTTAACAGTGGAAAAGCTACACTAACCAATATCAACAACATTACCATGCTAAGCGCAAATGGAGAAGTGGACTCTGTACTTGTAGACACCTATAGCACCACCCACAGTATAGCTCCTGGTATCCCTGCTACGGGAAAGAAAAAGGCTGTTCCAGCCTTTATCGGCGGTACCAATTCTTCAATCAGTAAAGTTTTTAGCGCTCAAAATAAAATAACTGCAACAGGGAATTTCAGATATTACCTCAGTAAGCGATATGGCTTGTCTAGAAAGCCAGTTGTAATATCTGGCATAACAATTTATGCAGATAGTATTGTTACCGATAGTGTAGAAACTCCACAAGTCCTGCGTTTTAATGCAGATGGGTCATTAGATAAAACCTTTCGATTTAATACCACTACAAATATGGGCCTGCCCGGGGGCAATGGATCTGTGTACAGTTCATATATGCAAACAGATGGAAAGCTGATCGTGGTGGGTGCTTTCAATAAATTTGATGAGACAACCGCCGGAAGAATTATTCGCTTAAATACCAACGGCACCGTTGATCTGACTTTTAACTCAGGTACAGGTGCCGACAATGCCATTGGCTCAATTACATACAATCCGCTCAATAAGAAATACCTTATTACAGGTTCTTTTACAACTTATAACGGAGTGTCGGCCAGAGGAATTGCCTTGCTTAATGAAGATGGTTCTATCGATCAATCATTTGTTTCGAAAGGATTTTCTTCAGATGGCGGGGCCACTTTTGCCAAACAATTGTCAAATGGTATGATTGTAGTTAGCGGCGTTTTTTCCAGTTATAATGAGGTCAGACGATCAGGGTTTATGGTTTTAACACCAGGAGGTGATTTGGCTAAGGGATATAATGCTATGGGAGGTGTCAGGGGATATGTGAATGATCTTTATGAAACCACCAATGCAACGGGGCAAATGGCTGTTATGCTTATGGGTTCATTCACCCAAATTGACGGTGTCCCAGCAAATAACATTACCCGCTTAATATTTGAAAAATAGACCGGAAAAATCTTAATATTTAAGAAAATGAAAAATTATAGATTGATAACAGGCATTGCAGCACTTTTTACCCTGAGTATGTTGGTGGTGTCATGCAATAGTGAATTTGATAAAATGCTACCTTCAAAGGAATATAGCGACTCAACGGATGCGACAGCAAAAAGCCGGAAAGTTTTATACCTGATTGTGGACGGAGCAAGAGGCTGGTCGGTAAGGGATGCCCAGGCGCCTAATATTACTGCATTGAGCAAAAATGCAACTTATTCCTGGAACTCACTTAGTGATAGTTTGTCAAATAATGGCAACGGTTGGGCCGATTTACTGACTGGTGTCAATAAAGCAAAGCATAAAGTAATTGACGATACCTTTACAGGAAATAAGCTAGACCAGTATCCGGGAATTTTTCAGCGGATTAAATCCATAAAGCCAGATATGAGAGTTACCTCATTTGCCTCTTCTTCTGTATTTAAGGAGAAACTGACTACTGGTTCAGATGTAAGTCAATCCTATAATACAGATGCTGAAGTAAAAGCTGCAATTATTTCTGAACTTGGAAATGAAGCTTCTGCTTTAATTGTGGGACAGTTTGGCGCGGTCAACACCGCCGGTCTTCAATTCGGTTATGACAATTCTTTTCCAGCTTATAAAAATGCTATTTTACAATTTGATCAGTACCTGGGCGAAATGCTTACTGCGTTAAAATCCAGAAGGAATTATGCGAAGGAGGATTGGCTGATTGTGGTGACCTCTAATCATGGCGGGCAAGCAACGATTCCGGTGGAGCAAGATGATAAAACCATTTTTAGCTATCCCGAAGCAAATACATTCACAGTGATATCGAACATCAGCTATAAGCCGTATTTGGTTGATAAGCCGTTCACAGGTAATAAATATATAGGCAAATTTTTACGCCTGTACTCTAATCCAGCCAGTACGGATGCAACCCCTGCAACGTCAGTTCGGGCTGAGGTTAGAAACAACAACGAAGTCTATAATTTTGGTGATACCATTTCTTTTACTATAGAATTAAAGGTTAAAAAGAACATTCGTGGAACCAGCTACAGGTATGAATGGCCAGTGTTTTTCTCCAAAAGGTTCGATAAAACCAAAAAAGTAGGGAATGGATGGGCCTTTGGTTGGGAATCAGATAAATGGCGGTTTTTTATGGGAGCGCCGGGAAAAGACCATCAGGCTTCCGATGATCCGACCAATCTTATTGATGGTAACTGGCATAGCTTGGCCGTTGTGGTCTTTAACCGGGATTTTAAAAGAGTAATCCGTTATTTTCGGGATGGTAAATATGTTTCAGAAAAAATATTACCGGATAATTATGGAACAATGAATAATTCAGCGCCCTTACAAATGGGTTTGATTCCTGTAGATTTAAAAAATCCATTTGACGGTTACCTTAGTGATATTCGAATCTGGAAGGCGGCTTTACCAGATGCTGTGATTTCCCAATTTTCCTGCGATACAAGAATTAATCAGTCACACCCATACTGGAACCGGTTAATTGGCTATTGGCCGGCAAATGATGGCAGTGGCTTAATCATTAAAGATGAAAGCCCGGCACAAAACGATTTTTATATTTCTGTTGGCACTGGTACTACTTTGCAATGGGATAGTTTAAATGACATCATCTGCCCACCACCTACTGGTGATTTAGCCCTGCTTGTTCCAAAAACAATAGATCTTCCAAGTCAAATTCTAAGCTGGCTGGCCATTGCGCCGCCTGATAACTGGAAGCTTGATGGAAGAGTCTGGTTAAACCAGTAGTGTATTTCCATATTTGAAATATAAGAAAAATTTAAAAACATGATTACAATTAATGAAAGGATTTAAACAATATTTATTGTTTTTTTTCTGATGGCTACTTCTAAAAGTGTAACAGTGACAAATTAAGAAATATAATATGAAAAAAATTACTCTACTGTTTTTTTTAGCATACGCTTCTGTTACCTATTCACAAGTAAAAGGGGATCATATCGGTAATAGTGGGATTCTACAAAATAAGTTAATGAAGAACAGCGTAAACTCTTCGCTGAAATCTTCAGGTATAGATGATCCACAAGCTTTGCCAGAGAAGTACTTCCCTTATCCGGAGCGCATATCTTACGATGGATCAAGTTTGAAAATTGAAGGACAAGATGTATTTATTTATAGCGCCGCATTTCATTACTTCAGAACACCTAAGGAATTGTGGCGAGATCGTTTTACAAAAATCAAAGCTGCAGGCTTTAATACCATTGAAACTTATATACCCTGGAATCTGAGTGAATTAAATAAACCCACTGATATTAATGATTACTCGCAAGTAGATTTTTCAGATTTGAAGGAATGGTTGAACATGGCTCAAAACGAGTTCGGCTTTTATACTGTACTTAGGCCGGGCGCCTTTATTTGTGCAGAATTTGCCGGAGGGGGCTATCCCCGTTGGTTGGCTAAATTCCGTCCTACAGATGTGGAGGGCTTTTGGTTGAGAAGTGCGGATGACCGTTATTTGGACTGGCAGGACCACTGGTATAAGGCTGTATGCAAAATTATTCAAAAGGAGCAGATTACCTCGAAACAGAAAGGGAAAAGAGGAGTTATTCTTTTACAGATCGAAAATGAATATAATGCTCATAAAACGAGCAACAAAGCTCATGCTTTGCAGCGAATGTACAAGTGTGTGCGTGGTGCCGGAATAACTATCCCCGTGTTTACATGCCTTACATCGGAAACCCGGGGAAGTAAAGATCCGTTGTTGTCCCAGGTGTTCGATTGCGATAATTATTATGTCGGATTAAGAGATGCTATTAGCTGTGCACGGCGAATGGAAGATCTAAAACAACAGCAGTCCGATGCACCTGGATTTGTTACAGAGTTACAAGGGGGCTGGTTTTCAACAGTAGGAGGCAAATTGAGCGAAGAGAACTACTCCAATGATAAACATTTTTATGCAATCGGAATGATGTCTATTGCCGGAGGAGCGACAGGCATCTTCCCTTATGTGTTTGTGGGGGGGACACATTTTGCAGGCTGGGGGGCTAGGGGGCAAACTACAACTTATGATTATAATGCGGCAATTCGGGAAAACGGAGCATTATCCGCAAAATACTATGCAGCACAAAATTTAGGCAATTTCATAAAAAGGTATGGACATCAGCTTATTAATTCAAAAGGTGGGTTGTGTACTTTTAACAATGCACCAGGCGAAATTGTGGGCGCACAGCGTGTCTCGACAGACGGAACCCGCTTCGTGTTTATCCATAATAGCTCCCCTGAACAAGGCCGTAGCGGTTCTGCAATTGTCAAACCCGGCAAAAGCGATGCCGGGCAGCCTATGTATAATATAGATCAGGAAGGAAACAAAGTCCTTGTCAAAGGTAGAAATAAAGCCGATGTAACTATATCATCACGAGCCGACCTTTCGATCAGTTATGATTTGGCTCCGCTTGAAACCAAGGTGTTGATCATTCCCTCAGGTCTTGGGGCTGAAAAAGGTACCTGGTGGTCTTATCGGGCGCCGGCACCAAAGGTACTGCCGCAGGTTAGCTTTCGCTTTAAAGATGTAAAACAATACAATGAAGATACACGAGGACTATGGCGTCCGTTATCCCAGGGAAAGTCTTTGCCTGAGATGCGAATAAATGATTTGCGGTACGTACGTTACCGGTCTAGTTTTGACCTAAATCCCGACGAAGTCAGAAAATACATGCGGATGTTGTTCAACACTTTTTCGCGTGACATTATCAGTATTGAAGTTAACGGCAAAATTGCCCCCCGGTTATTTCCTGCTGAGAAGTGGGTTTCAGAGGTCACGCGTCAACGTGATAAGTCATTTACCTTCTTAAAAGAAACCGAATACGATAACCAGTTTGATATGACTGGACTACTCAAAGAAGGTCACAATAAAGTATGGCTGGTGTATGAAAATATTGGGCATGAACATGGATATTTTCCCATGGAGGAATTGTGCGGTATTCGCACCGCAGGGCTAGCAGATGGCGATTCGAGGATTAATAAGAACCTTAAATGGGATTATTCAGATAACTTGGCTGGTTTGGATGCTAAATTCACCGATGCTGCTTTCCAACCCAAAAACTGGAAAGATGTACCATTGGATACAGCTTTCGTACTGCCGCGCAAAGGGAATAACTTACAACCGAAAGGAAAACAAAATGCGCTGTTCTCCTGGTACCGGTCGGAATTTAAGTTGCCTGAAAATGCCGGTAAAAGAACCTGGCGGCTAATTGTCAACGCTTCGGGTAATGGATATATCTATATAAACGGCCATAATATAGGCCGCCACTGGGAGGCTGGGCCACAAAGGGAATTTTATATCCCAGAATGTTGGCTGAAGCTTAACAAGGGAGAAAAAAATAGCATTGTCCTTGGCCTGAGGCAAACTGTTAATGGAGCAGTAATAAGAGGAATGGAAATCCGTAGCTATGATAATGGTGACATCTGAGCCAACCAGATATAATATTGCGCCGTTCAATCCGTTTGCGTAAATGTTACCAGGCGTTCGCCGGTGAAAGTTTGAAACAGTCGCGAAAAATAATCCGGATGCTGATGCATGCGGGATGCAAGTGAGGTAGCGGATAATTCCTGGTGCAGATTAACTAAGATATGGCCTATTGTTTCAACACGCTTAATTGTAGATAACTAAAAAGAATCTTATATCAAGCGCCGTATTTGGAGATCAGCTAATTTTGATAAAACCATCGCTCACCCACAGCAATAAATATTGCTCATGATAGCTTATTATATGCGAGGACGAAATACGACCATAATCTGGATGGCTAGCTACTTTTTTAATGCCCAGCGGATAATATCAGCAGCTGCCTTATCATTCTGAAAACCATAGCTTGCAGGAAGTCGGCCATTACAATATTCATTGTAAACCCAGGGATCTCCAACTGCAAATACTTTTCCTTTTCCATAATCAGCAGTAGCGATAATTGTGTTTCCCCCTTCAGTTAATGCTGCGGTTGCAGGAGCTTGGATCTTAAGTGTAGCGATCTCTTTCATATAAACATAGCGAGCTGTTTTGAAGATAGGGTCTCCTTCGGGAATCTCAAATCCACCTAGTTCGAATTTGTCGTTCGGAACAGTATGATACAGGTCTCCATTGAAATGAATGCCAAAGGTTTTGGCTAATTTGTTAAGGTGGGACAATTCAACATTGGCACTATCGTTAGCAAAAATGAGTAGTGTTCCACCTGCTTTCACCCAGTCAGTAATCGCCTTAATATGATCCGAACCGATATAATTAGGCTTTGTTGTTTCTTTTTCGGTATCTGGATCAACCAGGATATATACATCTGAGCCCTTCAGACTAATTGCAGTTGGGGCGGTATCGATGATCTATGTTTGCTGCAGCCATTCAGGATTAAAAAAGGGGAGCATACTTGGAAGTCAGGCCCTTGGAAAAGGTACTGTACAGCAGCAATTTAATGCTTAGTTCGTGTCCAGTCTGGGGAGCAAGCTAACTCATCCAGAAAAATAAATTTATTGCAACGTTTTCACTTGGATAGTAATTGTTATAGCACTCTATTATTGCCCTTTTTCAAACTTTTCAGCTATTAAAATCTCAGGCCTGTCAGATTCCGATATCTTTGCAAACTTCAGCAGCTGCCGGTAATACGCGCCAGCCTTTCTAAAGTTTTGTGATTGTTCTGCAGCAAGTGCCGCTCCATAGAGACCGTTAAACCGGTTAGGATGTCTTTCCAAATCTTTTTCATATGCTTTTAAGGCATCAGTCGGGTTTTTCATTTCAAGTAACATATCGCCAAGTAGTTCTCTTGCGGGTATTAACTCACAGGGCGTTACTGGGTGCTTTTCTGAATGATCTTCCATATCGGCAGCAAGTTTCATAGCATTTAACGCAGCCGCATACCTCCCTTTTTTGAAAAATATCCACGCCTCAGAACTGGTGATCTGAATTTTCACTTGATTAGCCTTGTATGCGTCTTTTTGCTTGAGTATGTCGTTATAAAGAATCTTTAAATTATGAAGTTCAAAATTAGCGGAGTCAATTTTATTTAGATGAACAAAACCTAATAAACGTGTGAAATTAATCATGGCCCTTTGCCATGGAAATTTTTTCCATGGAAAATCAACTGGATGGATTTGGAGTCTGGCTGCAGATTGCCATCTTTTATTCTCAAGTTCGTAACGCGAGGGAATAGCTGCGAACGCGTAAGCATCTTTAAAATTTATAGGATAAACGACTCCAATGGTATTCACGTAGTTGCATTGAGCTTTAGCTAACTTATTTTCTCCCTTTTGTAAATAAGCATAAACCAAATAGTCCAGTCCATGTAGCTCTTCATCCCAAGTTCCCTGAATACCAGCAGCCGGGGCGTAGCATCTGGCGTAAGAAACAGAAGCAAGGTTTGATTTAATGCATTCGTCCCAAAGACCCAATCGGGTGAAAATGTGAGAAGGCATATGCTGGGCATGTGCAGAAGAGGGCGCAACAGCGGCATACTTTCTAGCGGCCGGTAATGCCATTACGGCCAGGCCAGGGTAATCATAGGTATGAATGATATAATGAATGATGCCCGGATGGTCGGGTTCGCCGGGATACAATTCAAATAAAATTTTACCAGCCTTTTTTTGATTTGTGTACGTTTGGTCAGCAGGGTCAGCTGACGCATCAAGGGCCAAAGCATAAAATATCGCTGCTTCCTTGTCGGCTGGGTAGTTGCGGAAGACTTTTTCCATAGCTTGCTCTACCCGAACACTACGAGTATGATGATCAGTCTTGTCCCAGCCATCATAAAACAGAGCAATGGCATTAATATAATCAGACTCCCTCTTAGTTTTTCTCGTAATCGACTTCGCAATAGCGATAGCTTTTTCGCCTTTTTTTAACTCATCTTCTGTCGGGGGCGTCCAAAGGGGGTGGTTATTGCACATTGCCACACCCCAATAGGCCATCGCGCAATTTCGCTCTTCATCGATTACTTTTGCAAAAGCCTTTTCTGCTTCATCATATTCAAATGAGTGAAGTAGCTCTATGCCTAAATTAAAATCCTCCTTAACTTTTCCAGTACAGGAAGTTTCAAAGTCAACCTTACCAAATAGTTTGCTGGGAGTTCCACATACAGTAATTTCACCCCGTTTTAAACCGATTGCTTCAATGGATTTACTTGAAGGCACCCTATCTCCGTTATGACAGGACAAATGAACTATGGTGAGGCTGGCTATTCCAAAAAATCCATATTTTAATCGTAAATTTTTCATAATCAAGCCTTTTCATAAATTTATCTAAAATACTAATCTTATTCTGATTAATATGTTTGGTCCGAAACAGCTCATTCTAACATTTCTCTTCATAACCAATTTGACAAAGTTAAGTACGTCAGCTCCTTCTCAGATGCTGAGTATGGGAGAATAAATTGATAGAGTTACCTCAAAGGGTGCTAATGAGTTCATAAACCCTACAAACCAGTAAAAATGAATCATGATAATACATTTACTAAATGAGACACAGATGAGACAGTAAAGCTTCCAATTATTCTATTTCGAGGTTAAAGATGATTAAAAAGCTTGATGTACACACATTACAATTAACCATATTTTTTCACCAGTATAGACTGAAAGTCTAGCTCATTATCACTATAAAAACACTGTTCTAAGGGGCGTGAGGTGGTTTACTATCTTATTCTAAACAAGAAAAGCCCACTTCTCAGTGAGCTTTCTTTCAGTAGCGGGGAGCAGGATCGAACTGCCGACCTCAGGGTTATGAATCCTGCGCTCTAACCATCTGAGCTACCCCGCCGGGTCCTTTAAATCACTGAAATAATCCAGTGATTTTTTAAAGAGTTGCAAATATAGAATAAATTACTTTTCTTTAGAAACAAATGTTAAAAATTGTCTAAAAAGTTCAGAATATAAGTGTTCAACGATGTCAGAAAAGAAAAAATTTACCCTGGAATATGAATTGAGATCGTCTCCACGTATTTTATTTAGCTTCATTAGTGAGCCGAATGGCTTGTCGCAATGGTTTGCAGATGATGTAATTTTCCGTGACCAGGTATATACCTTCACATGGGATGATGAAATACAAAAAGCAAAGCTGCTCAGCATAAAAGAAAACAGACTGGTTAAATTTAAATGGATAGATGATGAACCACACTGCTATTTTGAGATGGAAATTGTTCAGGATGAATTGACGAACGATGTCGCACTTGCGATTACTGACTTTGCTACTGAAGAGACCCTGGCAGAACGTACTTTAATCTGGGACAATCAAATAAACTACCTGCATAGCGTATTAGGCGCTTAATTTTTTCATCGGCTTTGCCTAATTTTGTAAATTGAATTTGCCTACATTTGTAATGTTGAAAAAGATTCATTTACTACTTGTCAAAGCATTTATAAGGCCCTTCTTCGTCACTTTTTTTATAGTGATGTTTATTTTATTGATGCTTTTTTTGTTTAAGTATGTCGACGATTTAATCGGAAAGGGTTTTGAATGGTATGTCATACTTGAGCTAATGTACTATGCGTCCGCGTCAAATGTATCTATGGCGCTCCCGCTTTCTATTTTGCTCTCGTCCATCATGACTTTCGGTACCCTGGGTGAGAATTACGAATTGGTAGCCATTAAATCCGCCGGTATTTCCTTACAGAAGGCCATGATGCCCTTGCTGGTCCTTATTATTTTCCTCGCCATCGGCTCCTTTATCTTTTCTGATTATATGTTACCCAAAGCAAATCTGAAGTTTGGTTCACTGTTGTGGGACATCAGGAATAAGAAGCTGTCTTTCTTAATTAAAGAAGGCGTATTTAATAACAGCATTCCCGGTTATTCGATCAGGGTTGACAAAAAGAACGACAAGGGGGAATTGCACAACGTAATGATCTATGACCATACCGGTAATAACAATATCGCCAAGATCATTATTGCAAAAGAGGGAATGATGTCCAAGGATGACAGTCACTTGGTATTGAAGCTTCATGATGGAGTGAGGTACGAAGAATCAAGTGGCAAGAGTGCATCGTATAACCCAAGGCAGGAACTGACCAGGATGCGTTTTAAAGAAACCGATCAGAGATTTGATATCTCCAGCTTTAAAATGAACCGGACCGACGAAGAAGGCTTCAGAGGGAATACCCAG
>CAMLDJ010000062.1 GCA_946478755.1 uncultured Pedobacter sp.
CTTCCGTTATAAGCACCTTCTGCGATTCCTATGGAGGCATCTTTACGTGTATCACCAACTTCATAAGCATCGATGATATCCTGAGTCGGGGTATTCCATCCGCCTGTGGCCCCATTATTGGTCGCTGTTCCTGTAATCAGCTTGGTATAGTTATTGGGGGCCGTACGAGGTAAAAATTGGTAAATAAAATTACTTGGGGCGGTGCCGGCGGCATCGCCTTCCAGATATTGTATCTCAAAAATTGATTCCTTGGTGTTTTTGTTGGCAGGTAAGAAAGCATCCGCATAATTGGTCTGCAAACCATACCCCATACCTGCAAGCGTACCCAATACAATTTCAGCCTCCCCATATTTTTTCTGAGTCATAAGCACCTCACCATACAACATTGTAGCAGAGCCTTTAGTAGCCTGACCACTTTCCTTTGCTGGTAATTTTGTAGGTGCTGCAAGCATGGTTATCGCATCTTTAACATCGGCCGTAATTTGTGCATAAACTTCATCTGCCGTAGACCTGGATATAAAAGCATCGTCAGCCTTTTTCACTTCTTTTAGGTACAAGGGCACACCACCAAATAAACGGACCAGTTTGAAATAGTAAAATGCGCGTAAAAATTTCGCCTGGCCCTCAATGTCATTCCGTGCTGCGACGGCAATATCGGCATCTTTCAGACGCTCTATTACTACATTGGCTTTTGCAATACCAGAATAACAGGCGAAATAAATGGTATTGGTATTGGCATTTGTTGGGCCATCCATAAAGTCATCTATATTTTCTTTAAACAGATAAGCAGTTCCTCTGTTGCTTGGGTAAGGTTGGTAATGCGTATTGTCTGAACGCATTTCAGCCGCATAAAAATCCTGGTTCGCTAAATCCCTGAGTGGCACATAGGCGGCAATAACCCCTTGCCTGAACTGAGCTTCTGTTTTAAAAAACGTTTCAACGGAATAGGAATCTTTTGGCGTTAACTCAATAAAGCTTTTTTTGCAGGATATTGCTGTAAAAGAAAGCATGGCTATATATATGAATATCTTTTTCATTGGAATATAAATTTGTTTTTCAATGGTAATGAAGCTATCATAAGCCTATTCATTGCTGTTTGTAAGCGGTATGCTTTTAATGGTTTCATCTTTTCTATATTTCGGGTTACCCTATTTAAATGTTGTAGAAATACCAATAGAGAAAGTTCTTGGCACGGGATAGGCGTTTTCGTCCACGCCTATACCCTGAGTAGCGTCCGTTCCGTTGAGGCTTATTTCCGGGTTAAACCCAGTGTAACCGGTAATAACGAAAGCCTGCTGCACCGAGGCATACACCCTTAACGATTTCAGGAGCAGCTTATCTTTCAATGGAATGGTGTAACCAAGGGAAATGTTTTTAGCGGATAAGTACGAGCCATTCTCTATCCACTGGCTGTTTACCTGGCGGCCAATCGCAGTTGTTCCGCCTCTTGTTGAAGGATAAATTCCCGAACCCGGATTCTGTTCCGATCTCCATCTGTCCTTTATTGCCGCTAACGGGAGTCGAGAGCCATCCATATTGGTTAGATAGGCCCATTTTGCTGGCGAAAGAATATCTCCGCCAACCGCACCTGACATGGTGATGTTCAGGTCGAAATTCTTATAGCGGAAGCTGTTGCCGATGCCAAAACTGAAATCCGGTGTAGGGTCGCCTATGAAAGTACGGTCGTATTCATCGCTGATTATACCATCAGGAACACCGTTGGGACCCGATACATCTTTCACTTTAATCGTACCTATATTTGAAGCAGACCCGTATTTGGGCGAACTAGCCAGATCAGCAGCATCCTTATATAACCCCTGAAAAACGAAGCCATAAAACTCACCTAAACGGTGCCCTACCTGATTACGGTAATAATCTGAAGTTACAGTATTATTCCGGCGGATAAAACCCGGAGCTACCAGCGAATTGATGATGTTCCGCTCAAAAGCTACATTAAAGCTGGAATTCCATTTCAGGCCGCCGGTAAGGTTAACCGTATTAACCGAAATCTCATGCCCCCAAAATTCAAATTCGCCAACATTGAATTTGATGGTCTGGAAACCAGAGCCTCTTGGGATCGGCCTGTCCTGGATCATACCATCTGTTATTTTATGATAGTAGTCGTAGTTAACCGATATCCTGTTCTTTAGCACTGCAAATTCTAACCCAATGTCAAATTGCTTGTTCCTTTCCCATGCGAGTTCCGAATTTCCAAGTCCCCCAATTGTATTTCCAGATACCAGGACACCGTTCAGGATATAGTTATACTCCCCTATTGTAGATAGGGCCTGAAAATTGCCCAGATTGTTATTTCCTGTTATCCCGTAGCTTGAACGTAGTTTAAGAAAATCTACAAATTTAAATTTCTGCATAAAAGCCTCATCACTCAGGATCCAGCCAGCTGATACAGATGGAAAGTAGCCATATTTTCTGTTATTCCCGAATCTTGAAGAACCATCGCTCCTTATCGCTCCCTGAAGCAGGTATTTGCCTTTGTAGCTGTAGTTTAAACGGCCAATGGTAGACAGTAAAGAATACGCAGTAGTGTTACTGGTACCCGCACTGATCACAGTTGCAGCACTCAGGAAAGGTACATCATCACTTGGATAACCTGTACCAGAAACGGAATTGCTGGTCTGTTGAAACTTTTGTGCGGAATAACCCACAAGGGCTTCGATATTGTGATTCTGACCAAAGGTTTTTGCATAATGCAGGTTCGCCTCAGCAGTCCATGAAAAGTTATCCACAGAACTGCTCAACCCGGTTGCAATAGAATTGGTGGTAATAAACGCCGGGCTGAACTGATCGCGGGATTCTGCACCTTTATCGGCAGCAATATTAGTTTTCAGACTCAGACCATCCAGAAATTCATAATTCAAATACGCATTGCCAAGTATACGGGTGGTTTTATAATCGTCCTTAGCCATAGTAAACTGTGCATAAGGATTGATATAAGCTACCATACTCGGAGAGGTGACCAACTTAGGCATGCTGCCATCCGGATTGACGGCGGGAAACAGCGGACTTGCTTCCAAAACTTTCTCAAAAAAACCGTTTACCCCATCCGTAGCCAGCCTGTTGTTGTGATCCAGGCGATAGCTTGGTGCCAGGTTAAAGCCGAGTTTTAGCTTGTTGCTACTCAACGTAAGGTCCTGATTAAGCCTTAAGGTAAATAGTTTGGTTCCGGTATTAATGATCACACCTTCTTGCTCCTGATATCCGGCAATAATTGTCGAAGAGGACTTGTTGGTTGCCGATTGTATAGTCAGGTCATAACTTTGTATGGGGGCCGACTGTGTAAGCACATCAAACCAGTTGGTACCCTCACCGTATTGCTCTGGGTTACCATAAGCTTCCAGTTGGGTGGCCGGCACTACATAGCTTGGCTGAAAAATTTTCTGATCCTCATATCTTTCTTTCATGAACGTAGCAAATTCCCTGGCATTCATCATATCCGGAACAAAGCTCTGCGGAATTTTCTGGATGCCGTAATTGCTGCTGAACTCGATTTTAGCATCGCCAGGCTTAGCATGTTTGGTGGTGATCAATATTACGCCATTGGCTGCCCTGGAACCATATAAAGCTGTAGAGGAAGCATCCTTTAGTATGGTAAAACTTTCGATCTCAGATGGATTAATGTTATTGATACTACCTGTAATAGGTAAACCATCTACAACAAACAAGGGCTGGTTGGAAAGCGAAAGAGACGCTGCACCACGGATACGGAACTCCATTCCGCGACCGGGCTGTCCGCTGCTCTGTGCAACCTGGACCCCTGCTACCTGCCCCTGCAGCTGCTGGGCAAATTGACCCACCGGCATGTCCTGTAAACCAGCTGCATTTATTTGTGCAATAGAACCGGTGACCTCCCGGGCTTTTTGCTTGCCATAACTTACTACGACCTCCTTCAACTGTGTATTTGATGTGAGCGTAAAGTTGACCACCGTTTCCTGCCCGGCAGTAACGCTGATGCCAGCTTTATCCGATTTCGTATAACCTATATAAGTAGCAGAAAGTGTGTAAGTTCCTTCGGCAACCCTCAGGCTAAAATTACCTTCCGGATCAGCGGTGGTCCCGATCTTGGTTCCCTGCAACAAAACCGATGCTCCCGGCAAAACCCCTGATCTATCGGTTATCTTTCCTTTTATAATACCCGTCTTTTCCTGTGAAAAGGCAAAATTGGCAAAGAAAAGCAGCGTTAGTATTAAACTGCATGGCTTGTAACTGCGCCACATTTTGTAAAAGTGTTTTCTCATAATTTTATACTTGGTTGCCCTAATTTATCTCTTGTTTGAGTAATAACTGTTATGTACTGTCATGGTTTGCGAAAGTATTTATAATATATTAAAAGAATATTAAACTATTATTAAGGTTAAAAACAAACAAAAAACAATATATTTTTAACAAAATAAAATAACATTTAAAGTAATTGTTCCTACCAAAAACGGCCCTATCACCGCGCTAACAGTACTTAAAAGAAAAAAAAAGTGAACTCAAATGGAATATTGGCACAGCATTACCTAAAAAAAAGAACGACCATGCTTTCTTTTGCATGGTCGTCCCTTTTCAATCTTTATTTTTTCTTAGAACACTGAATCCGGACAGGATACCGTACCGGCAAAGATCAGGTATCGTCATACTTCAGTTATCGCTGTTATAAGTAGAATTTTAACAGAATGTTTTTTAAATTTATGGAAACAAAGAAATCATGGGAAGCTATCAACAAGAATGGAAAGAGATGTTACAAAAAGATGAAGCATTTGGAGAATGGAAAATCAGGAGCAGCGGAGGCGATCTTTTGATCCGCGTTCCGGAAGAAACAGATATGGACGTATTGAAAATGCAGTTCGCCGACCTCATATCTCCAATTGCACCATTAATAAAGTCACCAAAAACGACGCTGAAGTTCTATGTCGGAAGTTCTGATGAAGCTGATTTCATATTTACCCTAAATTAAAAATAGCTGTTACCATGAACAGCTACTTATTTTTTATTGCCGCCGCAACCTCAATCGGCAGGTCAGACTCCAGTACATCTGCTCCCTGGGCAAAAGTTTCCCTGTAGTTCTTTGCACGCGCTGCAGCATCCGGCAGCTTATCATAAGTAGGTGCTGCCGAGATCATCCCCATTACTCCCTTAGCATGTAGCATATCCAAAAGCGCCTTGTTCTCCGGCTTATTTTCAGGACCGATATAAGCCATCATGTTTGAATATGGAATTCCTGCAGCTACGTATTCCTTAAAGGCTTCCTCAGTTTTTGCTAAAACAGAAAACATCCATTTCGGATTATGATCATAATAAAACTTCGCTTGCTCTGGAGTGTGAACGGTAAGCATAATGATGTCATTTTTACATTCAGTCAAAATTTTTACGGTCAGTTCTGGTGGAACATCTTTTCTATCCAGGTTAAGCACCGTTTTACCCCTGCTCCAAAGAATCGCTTCTTTCAAAGTGGGAATCTTACAATCTGTTACCTGTCCTTCAGGGTCCTTCAGTCTGA
This sequence comes from uncultured Pedobacter sp., assembly GCA_946478755.1. The sequence goes on from CAMLDJ010000062.1 coordinate 5,501, forward strand.
GTTTCTGTAATTCCGCATATGTGTAATCAGACACCTTACCCTTGCCAGTGGTCGTTCTGTCCAGCGTAGCGTCGTGCATCAGCACCACTACCCCATCTTTTGTCAAACGTGGATCTATTTCGTAAAAAGCAGGTGTATGCCTCAACGTATTTTCGAAAGTCTCAATACTGTTTTCGGGAAAGCCTTTAACCATCCCTCCCCTGTGGCCACTAATAATCGGCGTATTTTTGCCCTTATACTTAAAGAACTCCTTCAGTTCCTTAGTGTTTTTAATCTTCAGTACCTGTAGCTGCTGCGCAGACGCGAGATACCCCATACCAGAAGCGCACATCACAAACAGTAGTGCGATACATTTTTTTCTTGAGATGATCATATTCGTTTCTAATTAATTAGGGATTAGATTTTACTGTTCAAAAGTTTCAGGCTAAGTTCCCCGCTTTCATCCAGACTAAAGAGGGTGATCGAAGAATTTTCCTGTACAATACGGCGGTAATGCTTTAAGGGCATCCCTAACTTATGTGCAAGATACAAGCGGTTAATACCATTGTGTCCAACAACCAAGATATTACCTGAAGGATGTTTACTTAGCATTTCCCGATAAAAGTCATCAACACGCGCTACAACATCTCCGGCACTTTCTCCGGTCCCCCCGGCTTTAGCTACGGCCGGGTCCTCCATCCAACTGTTCCAGAGCCCGGGATCTGCTGCAATAAACTCTGCTGATGTCTTGCCTTCCCACCCGCCAAAATCCACCTCGATCAATCGTGGATCCGTTTTGACCTGATTACAACCTGAAGCGATTTCAGCTGTATATAGCGCCCGCTTTAAGGGCGAAGAATAAATTCCGTCGAAGGACATATTTCCAAGCTGACTATTGACCAGATTAGCCTGTCTTTTGCCCTTTTCCGTAAGTTCGATATCAGTTCTTCCACAATAGCGGTTTCCATCTGCGTTATATTGTGTTTCCCCGTGTCGCAATAAATAAACGTTAAGCATGTATTTCTCCTTCTTTTATGTATCCTTTTTTCAGCAGCAATGCTAGAAAACGATGATAGTTTTCATTATAAATCGCAGCTAGTTCCGGTTCCGGACGAACTTCTTTATCGATAGTGGTTAAGGCCGTCACCGCATCGGCAAGGGAACTGAAATAGGTATTTGATGCGGCGAGAATGGCTGCACCAACTGCGCCGGACACCTCTTTCATTTTATAGATGGGCAAGTTCAACACGTTGCTCCTTATTTTAAGCCAGACATCACTGTTACTACCTCCACCCGCAGTGAAAACTGCACTTACCTTCTCATTGGTAAAACCCTGGATCAATTCAAATGAAAAGCGCTCCAGGTAAGCTACTCCTTCCATATTTGCGGTAAAGCGCTCGGCCATTGATAAGCCCTCAGGCTCAAAACCAACGGCGTCAGGTGCAACCATAGGGAAGCGTTCGCCATGCTGCCGCAAGGGATAGGAGATCAGCGCTGTAGGAATGAGTTTTTCCGCAGCCTTGCTCAAAGCTTCCAGATTATCCCCGAATTCATTCGTTACCCAGTCGGCCCCGGTATTACTTGCCCCCCCGGGCATCCAGTACCCTGCAGGGTGACGGTGGCTGTATATACGCCCCTCCTCATCTACAATCTGTTTTTTGGTCACCCCCTTGATCACCATTGTAGTACCAATTGTGGTGTTCCATTCGCCGGGTCTCACCGCACCTGATGCGATCTGCGAGGCACAGCCGTCTGTTATGCCCACAGTAACTTTGACCTGTGCCGGCAAACCGGTAAATGCTGCTACAGCTTTTGTTAGCGTGCCAATTACCGTCCCCGAAGGAAAAACTTCCGGTAACCATTCTTTTTTTAACGGAAGGTGGGTATATAAATATTCCGGCCATTGGTAATCACTTACATCATAACCTGTTTTAAAAGCATTGGTATAATCGGTCTTTCCCCAGCAATCGCTCAGCATTCCGGTTACATAATCTGCGGCATGGATCCACTTGTCAATCCTGGCCGCTTTTTCAGGATAGGCATCCCCAAACCAGACGATCTTGGCCAGCGCGCTGGAAGTATTAAACGCGGTATAACCTTTACTGTGATATTTTATGGCCGCGGCTGTACATATTTCAGCCTGCCTTGCGGAACGCTTATCGCTATACATTATGGCGTTATGAAGCGGCCTGTGTGCACTGTCTATCGGAATCACTGTACCAGATGTGGAAGTAACAGCAAGGGCAACGACATCATTTAGATCAATTTCTGCTTTTGCCTTGTCCGTCAGTTCTTTTAGGGAGCTGAGACAAGCTTCCCACCACATATCGGGTGATTGCTCTTCCCTGGATTCGTCACTAAGCGCAAACACCTTACCTGTACTTGCGATCACTTCCCCGCCCGAAGCCAGCAAAACCACCCTTGCACCCTGTGTTCCTATATCAATTCCTATAAAATAAGACGCCATATTTAACTGAATATTTCGATAAATGAAGCCCTGGTTTTTTTCCACTCCTTATAGAGCGCTGTGTGCTGATCGTTAGCCTGAGGCGTGATTTCCTCCAGGATAAGAGGTTCAATTTCTGCTTTGCCCAAGGCCTTATTACAGATATATACCCCTCCGACAACGGACGATTGGCGATAGCTGTTTCGTATCACTATCTTTTTTTGAAGAAGGTTAGCAATAAACTGCCGCAAGGTAGCACTTTGCACGCCGCCTCCGCACGCCCAGATATAGTCCTGCTCATGGGTAGTCACTCCACAAAGACTCTTGTAGTTCTCCGTAATGCTGCAGGCAATATCCCATAAAGTAGCCCACACAAAGCTTCCTCTTGTCAGCAAATGTGAAACGGGCGCATCAAAGATAAAGCCTCCACGGGTAAGTGGCGTTTTCTCATCCGCCACCAGGGAGCCTAAAGAGGCAATACACTGAAAATGGGTCACCTCTTGCAATTCCCTTTCAATGACCTCATAACCTTCCACCGGATAAAAAATCTCTTTCAGCCGCTGATAATTTAAGCCTGTAACACCAGCATTGGCTTCAAGGATGAAGCTATGTTCATCCGTATGCCTGCTGGTCCAGGTCCGCTCCTGGTCATCTGTTATGTATTCTCCTGTGATCTGAATGATCGGTGTCGTGGTGCCAGACACAATAACTACGTCATTTTCAGAAGGCTGAGTACTGATGATAGCCAGCTGGGTGTCTGCACCGCCAACGATAACTTTTGCGTCTGCATCGATATGAAACGACGCCGCTTCCTGAGGCAAAATCGTGCCAAGCACCGTCCCCGATAACGTTAACGGTGGCAAAACAGCCGGATCGATCTGAAAAATGGAACACAGCCCTGCAGACCAGCTGTGTTTAGCTACATCATACAACAGGGTTTCCGAAGCCTGTGAGTGCTCATAATGAAGCACACCACTTAACTTATACTCTACCCAGTCACTGATGCTTAAAAATGTAGAAAATTCTTTCCAGATCTCTTGCCTCCTGTTCCTTATTCCAACAACCTTAAGTGCCGAAAATAAAGAAGTTGGGTAGCGTCCTGTAAGTTGATAAACTGCGCTTTTATCGCCAATCATGTGCTCCCACTCTCTTCCCCGGTGATCTATATTGGGCAGGCCGATCAGTGATTCACCCTGCTTATCAATGAGCACAATGCCTTCACGCTGACTGGTCGCGGTTAAAGCCATGATTTTAACTCCCGGAGCATGACCTAAAGCTTTTCTTGTTAGTCTTGTAATCTGCTCCCATAAATCATCAGGATCAAAGTATAAAGCTTCAGGGTAATTTTCGTCTTTATGATTATGAAGATTTTCCCGCTCAATACTCAGGATCTCTCCCGATGTAGTGGCCACTGCCACACGTACATTTCCTGTACCAATATCTATTACAATATATGCTTCCTGGTTTGTCATGATCTGATTTTAATCTGTGTGGTTAACACCCACCTAATTTACCTTTTCTCCGGCAAACCATTGCATGATTCTGCCATTCATAATCTCAACATGGTGATCCTCCACTTCATGAGTAGCCCCGGCGATATGAGGTGTAGCCAACACATTTGGCAGATTGATTAGCCTGTAATCTTTTTCATCAGGGGGTTCCTGGTCAAAAACATCCAGTATTGCTCCTCTTATCAGTTTGTTTTCCAGGGCTTCCAGCAGATCATCGCGTTTTACAACACTGGCCCGGGCCGTATTGACGAATATCGCATCAGCTTTCATTTTTGAGATCAGACTTTTATCGATCATTCCAATTGTAGATGCGTTTACCGGAAGATGAATAGAAACCACATCGCAGGTCGCAAATACATCTTCCAGCGAAGTTTTGACATATTTGTCGTCGAAATTCTCCAGGTAAGGATCATAAAATTTAATCTGGCAGGGAAAGTTTGCAACCATAGCGGCTATGCGTTGTCCAACCGCTCCAAAACCCACCATACCAATCGTCTTACCCGCCAGCTCGTTACCTTTAAACTGAAGATACGATGTATGCGCATCAGCCGTCCAATTCTTTCCTTTTAACCATTCTACACCTGCAAAGGTGTTCCTCATCAGATCAATCACAGTAGCCAGGAATAGTTCGGCAACAGCCTGTGCATTTCTTGCCGGTGTATGGAATACCGGAATGCCCATGGCCTTGGCTGTTTCTAAAGAAACGTTTGAAGGGGTCCCTCGGCAAACCCCAATAAACTGAAGCTGGGGATTTGCTGTGATCACTTTTGCAGTAACATGATCATGCTCCGTAATCAATGCTTCCGCTGCAGTATCGCGAAGCAAGGCAATCAGTTCATCTTCATTAAATGCCCTGCCCAGATCTTTCCATGGACGGTAAACCACTTCACCAAATTTTTCTGCCAATGTTAGCTGTCCCTGCCTATGGTAAGGAGCCGTAATCAATATCCTCATATATGTATTTTATTGTTATTTAATTCTCTTGTAACTTGTCATCAGCCCCAGGTTAGGCGCTGGCCGGCGCCACGGTTAAAGCTTCTCCTGAATGGGCGGTTTTAGCGTTGTCCGGCAGGGTGATAAACCGTGTAAGAACAGCACTTAACACATAAAGCCCCGCAAGTATCCACACTACGCCCTCATTACCCAGACTACCAATAAAAATCCCGACAATTGCAGGCCCAACAAATACGGCGAGTCCGGCACCAAGATTTAAAACAGCCATGGCTGCCCCCTTATCTTTTTTAACCAGTGAGGGAACCAATGCAGATAGCGGAACATAGCCTGCAAGTAACGCACCCCATAATATGCCACAAAGCATTACCAGCCAAAAGCTGCCATCAAAGATCACAGGCGAATAATAAAAAAGCAGGGTGGTAATGGCACAGCCTATTCCACCAAACCACATCACTGTATTTCGCCATCCAAAGCCATCACCAACAAACCCAAATATTAAATTAAAAGCAATGTTGGCCGTGAAAATTGTCCCCCATATCTGCAGCCACTCAGTAGTGCTGAAGCCATGCGCAGCCATGTAGGTCGGGAGAAATACAGGAAATGCAAATTGTGCCGTCGTATTGATGATCCTGACAATCCCCCCCAATAAGACCTTAGGCTCGTCCCTCATGATCATGAGGCCTTTAGCCAATTCCTCTGACTTAGAAGAACGGTTCTGACCGGCCGAGGCCGAAAATTTATCTTTATTCAACACCAGGGCAAAAAAAGCACCTAACAAAACCCAGAATATGGAGCTCCATAAAGTATCTAAGTAGCCCAGGTGTTCAATGGCCCAGCTTGAATAGTAGGCGCCAAATACATTTAACCCACCCGTAAACACAAACCAAAACCATCCTACCGCAGAACCCAGCTTCTTGCCAGGACTGCGATAAGTTATCCAAACCAAAAATGAGTAAGCAAATAATGGATAGCCAAAGCCCCGTATTGCATAAGTAACCAGCATTACCCCAAAATTAAGATCGGGCAACCCGTACCCTACAAATCCGGCAGTACCCAGTATATAAAGGATTAGGCCCATGAGCATGGTTTTCTTCGGGCCAAAACCCTCTGCCAGTACGCCTGAAAACCAGGATGAAATGGCTATTGTTATCCCGTAAACGGTAAATAAGGATGCCGACTGCTGTATGGTCATGCCACGCCCGATCAGGTAAGGACTTAACCAGCCCTGCTCCACGCCATCGCCCATCATAAAAATCATAATCCCTAAATATCCCCAGGCTAGCTGCTTTGGGATACCTGCCCTGCTTAGCAGGGAATTGTCAGAAGTTAACACTTGTTTCATTTATATCTGGTTTTTGTTTAATGTCTCGTTGTTATTACCCGCCAATTTAACGATCAGCACAGGTTGTAGTTCACTGAATCAAAGAAAGCAAATTAAACATAATAAAACAAAATAAAAGATAAATAAATATATCTTATGCAAGATTAAAACTTTAAGATCACGCTTTCATGCGTCCAGCGTTAAAGAATTATGAATTATTTTACTTATGAATATTTAACTTCTTTAGCTAGTATTATAAATATTTCGTAATATTAGCAATCTATAATAAGCTTAAAAAGCATTAGCAATGAAGAATATAACTGAGCGTCATGAATTTATAATTCAGCAGCTAAAGAAAAACGGAAAAGTCAATATTATTGAACTCATCGCCTTGATGAAAGTATCAGGCGTAACAATAAGAAAGGATTTGAAACTCCTGGAAGATAAAAATCTACTCTTTCACACCAGAGGCGTGTGCTCTATTACCAACCCTTATGCGACTGAGCGAACGATCAATGAAAAAGAATTCATCAATTCTGAAGAAAAGCAAAAGATAGCCAAAGCAGCACTGGCACTCATCGGCCAGACTGACTCGATAAGCATCGGCTCGGGAACAACTGTATTTGAACTCGCCCGTTGTTTATACCCAAGTAAAAATATAACTGTAATCACTCCCGCATTGAAAGTCGGATTGGAGTTGAGCAATCGTCCAAACGTCGAGGTATTGCAGCTGGGCGGATTAATCAGGCCCAACTCTTCTTCTGTAGCGGGTTCTTATGCGGAGCGGATCTTAACAGAGATATCCTGCGGTATACTTTTTCTTGGTGTTGACGGCATCGATCTCGACTTCGGGTTCTCGATTACGAATATTGCGGAAGCAACATTAAACCAGAAGATGATTGAAACTGCTCAGACCCTGGTGATTATGGCAGACAGCACCAAATTTGATCGCCGCGGCCTCGGTAAGATCTGTGGGTTCGACCAGGTACATTATGTGATTACCGATCAGAAAGTGTCGCCCGAAACTGTAAAAATGATAGAGGACAAAGGTGTGAAAGTGATTATTGCCTGATATCCCTGGAAATAACAAACTTGTTAAAAGCAAAAAGCCGAACAAATGTTCGGCTTTTTGCTTTTAACAATCAGGCAAGCTTACTTTGAAAGTAACTTATTGATCCGATTCACAATATAATCAATATCGAATGGCTTACTAACATAATCATCTGCTCCTGCGGCTATACTTTTATCTTTGTTTTTATCGTTGGCAGACATTACAATAATCGGAATATGTTTGGTAAAAACGTCAGTCTTCAAGTCTGTGCATATATCGGTCCCATCTCCGTCAGGCAGCATTACATCTAAAATAAATAAATCTGGAACAGAGTCTTTCAGTTTACTTTTTAGTTCACCAAATGATGAGGAAAGCTGTAGTTCATAGCCTTCATCCTTTAGTAAAACGCCAATGATATACCTGATATCTTCATCATCTTCAAGCACATGAATTCTTTTGATCATATTTAATTCTGTTTTACGTTTAATTCTGTTTTTTCATAGCAACAATTTTGCCATAAATTCAATTCCCGCTTTATTCCATTAAGACTTACCTTTAATCCAGGTTGCGATATCCGTGATCAGCTCCGAAGATACATTTGCAGGCACAAGATATTGATCCATAGTCCCCTTTTCCTGCTGTGCCGTAAATAAGTGGTTCAAGGTAGGATATAGTTTTAAAAAGACATTTTTTTTCTTGCCCAGTGCCTTAGCCCATAAATTGTAATCAATTGTAGAAACCTGAAAATCATTGCCTCCCTGCGCTATAAACATACGCTGCTTTAACTTTTTTGCCGTTTCCACCTGGCTCGTTTTGTTCAGATCAACCCAATAAGCAGCAGGCAATCCCAACAATAACGAATCCGGCTTCAAAGTCCCCAGCGAAGTTATCCTGATCTTATCAAAAGAACTGATCACACTGTCCATTCGCAATTTTAGGGTCTGTGTAGTATCTTTTGCCAGCGAAAACATATATCGCGTTTGCTCTGCAATCACATCAGGGAGCGGCCGCGCGGGCGCCGCAAGCAATAGAATCCCCGACAGCTCTGGGGATAGGGTGGCCAACCTTGGGGCCAACATTCCGCCTAAGCTATGTCCTAATAAATATACCTGGCTTTTATTGACTTCAGGGATTGTTCTGGCAAGCGCAACTGCAGCTATTGCATCATCAAGCACTTCTTCCTTCACGGTAACGCTGCCAACAAAGCTCGCGGGATAAACCATTGTCCGCTTTACATAGCGGACAGTAGCAATGCCCTGAGCCGCCAAACCAAGTGCCAGATCTTTGAACGGCTTGGTGGCGCCAATGGTTTCATCCATATCGCTCGGACCGGAGCCATGAACCAGAACTATAACGGGAAAATTTACCGATTTTTTAGGCAGGGTCAACAAGCCCACCAGGCTGTAGCCTGGTGTCTTCACGTAAATCTCTTTCTCTTTATATAAGGTTGTATCTGCGTAGGCAGGCAGTTTGTAAGCTGCGACCTGCGACTTAGGCTGGAGGAAAAAACCAATTATCTTTTCTGTTTTATTAAAAGCGATCAAGAAGTTCTGTGTGTCCTTACTAAACTTCCCTTCTATAAGAACGGTATAATATTCCTTTTCCGTTTTGCTGTTGATCACGTCGGCGGTCTCCAGCTTACCAAGTTTCTCACTGATCTGGCCCCACATGGTCTTTAAGTCGGCCTCCGTTACCTTAGCCTGAAAGGAAGGATCAAAATAGGCATAAGCTTCGGTGTAGTGATCCTCAGCCAATAGTTTAAATACATTTTGCGAGTGGCCCAGCAAGTTTAAAATTCCCTGAGCAAAAGAGGCGGTTGAAATAAAAAGGGTAAAAAGCAGCAGCAATACTTTTTTCATTGGAATATAAATTGTTTTTTAACGTTAATGAAGCTGTTATAGGCATATCCGTCGCTGTTTATAAGCAGCATGCTTATGATGATTTCATACAATGATCTTAAGGCTTTTTGTTGCTGCCCAATATAACCGATTTATTTAAATATTTCAAAGCTGTATTTTGCATCATTCCAAAATTCGTCCAGTACAATTATTCTCGGCTTAAAAAATGAAATTAATGCCGGCCAGTCTTCTTTTTTAAATATACTCACACCGGGCAGAACGGTATAAATGCGACTTCTCTTTTTACCATATTCATCAATACCAAAAAGTTCCCAGCTCCACTCCTCTTCCAATTGTATTTCAAGCATTTTCTTAAACTGGCTAAACTGTTCAAACACCATCTCCTGCATTCCTGCATCAGGGTGAGTGATCTCTATTGCTATAGAAGCCTGACGATGATCTGCCTGCATTTTAAAGGACAGGTGTTTAATTCCTGTCTTATAATTGATCCAGTTGATCTTTACACCCTCGGCCGACGGATGTGGGCCAATATACTGACCAAATGTGGTCCAGAAAGCCTGTTTTAATTGTGACGCCTGATCTTTTGAGTACAATTTAATCGTATTGAATTCATTAAACATACGCATTAACGCATAAAAAAAGTAAAACGTTTGTCTGATCATGCAATATTTCAATTTTTAATTTGCAGGTGTTCTAAAATTAGTTACTTTTGCCCCGCACTGGTAATTCAATAACCAGCCACGATAAGGGGGATTAGCTCATTTGGCTAGAGCGCTTCGCTGGCAGTGAAGAGGTGATCGGTTCGAATCCGATATTCTCCACCAAAACCTTTAATGCGTCTGATAATCAACGATTTATAGAATTATCAGACGCTTACTCCGCCAAAAGTCAGCCACACTTCTTATCTTTGGATTATATGGCAACTGCTGAACTACCTTATACAGTTCCCAGATTAGTCAAAGGGAAGAAAATTGAGGATTAATCCTCCTACTTTTCATTTCTTGGTCAAACAAATCAGCAATGGCCGTAACATCGATGAACAAAAACCCTTGATGATGCGTCTAAGGAGCCGATCTAGACAACACTTTTTTGGCCTTTTCAAACCTCAACTTTGAGGGGACAGTTTGCAGTGGCGAACGGGGCACAGTTTAATTGGTATATCCACTCGCCTATCAACAAATTATTTGTGTTCTTTAAACCGGGAAATTAATTTTTGAATCTCCAAAGGATTTTCAGGGACAACATAGTTTATCTCACTAGAAATTTGGATTCTTGGCTTGTCGGCGGTTTTATTTAAAACATAATAGACGCCGGATAACTTACCCTTTTTTGTAGCATCTAGCACATTCGAAAAGGTGAAGAATGTTATTTTTTTTAGATCGAGATCGTATTTTAAGATCAATGAATCTGCTGAGTTCGGATTTTTTACCTTTGGGGTGTAAAATTCGTATGATAAGTTTTTTGCTGCGACTTCCTTGTCAAGTCGAAAATTACTAACGTTAATTCCATCATAACCATACGGCTTTAAAAGTGAGTCAACTCTAAACTTAATTCCTTTGTCTTGGTTTTTTGGATTAAATTTAATCCCATATTTGGCGTTGACATAAAAGATATGATCTTCGAAAGCTATCCCTTGTGTAACTGTACCGTCGACAAAACCATCAGTTGAATTCTTCACCTGGCCTTTTTCCTCATAGATGGGATCTTTGAGAATGTTGATGTTTTCAACATTGATGAGCTCGGCGTAATCCTTATTAGTAATCAGCACTAACGAGTCACCTTGATACTTCAACGCCTGAACCTCCATATTGATTTTAATGGCAACGGGTTCCGAAATGATTGTGTTCCCTGCAAAACCGCAGCCTAAAATTAAAAAGGTAGCGAGTCCTTTCAGAAAACCTTCTCTAATCATTAACATAGAATAACTTAGAAGTGGTATAATTTGTACTCATTGAAAAGGGGCTCTCCTTTTTTATTTTGTTGAATAAATAGGGAATCCACCTGCCATTTATTGTTTGTCCCATTTTATTAGAGAGCTCTCATTTTCAATGTGGTCTCGGTTATCTGTAGACGCTAAATAAGTGTCTTTACTACATGAAAAGTTAAGAATAAGAGTCGTAAAAATTGCAAGAAAAATACAGAGTGCTTTGACTCTGCCAATGAGAAAATGTTTTGTCATTATTTTGCGTTAACTTAATTTGGTATAAAAATATAAGATTTCATTTCAAATCCAAAAATTAAATATCTTTTTTCTCTTGTGAATCAGATTTTGATAAAACAGAACTGAATTATTTAAATGGTAAGAGCGGTTATCAGGATGCGGTAAATAATGTAGTTAACATGGGATTAGAGGTACAGCAAACACAAAATAAACTGCAGGAGATTTCAATCCAGAAATCAGAAACGGAGAAAAGTCTCCGATTGGCTGTATTGTCATCATACAATGACCTGAGAGATCATATAAAATCCTGGGAGCATCAATATCTGTTTCGAGCTCCTTTTGATGGAAAGGTTGAGTTTGCTAAGTTCTGGCGCGACAATCAGTATGTTCAGATTGGTGAGCCGGTTTTTACCATAATACCTCAACAGGTGAAGCTCATTGGCCAGGTTTTACTGCCGGTTCAAGGGGCTGGTAAGGTTAAGGTAGGACAGGAAGTTATTGTCAAAATGGAAGATTATCCATTTTTGGAATATGGTTCTGTGAAGGGGATTGTAAAATCAATTTCATTAACTACGAATACCCAAAAAACAAATAAAGGTGATATCGAAACCTACCAAATGCTTGTAGATTTTCCACAACAATTGAAAACCAATTATGGGGGAATGTTGAATTTCAAACTGCAAGGTAAGGGTACAGTTGAAATTATCACTAATGATAGACAACTGGTCCAGCGTTTATTTGATAACATGAATTATGTGATAAGAAAGTAAGATGTAATTGCTATTGCTAATACAATCGTATTGGTAAACGTAGCCATGGAAGTTATAATGGCTTGTTGAGGAGACGTCGGTTTGGTTATTCTTAGCCAAAACTCAGCCAGGCAGTTTTTTAGTTAAACTCCCCATCCCTTTCGGCAGGATCTGATGAAATATACCAACTAATATTCCACTGGTTAATCTTTCTATGATTTAGATGATCAATTAAATTGATTTTTTTCGGCCTGTTATTGGCGCGGACAGGTTCGCATGAACAACATCTCCCCTTAGTCTAATTCTGAATCCTGTTTATTCGCCATTTCTCGAAGCCGCCCCGAATGAAACCCGAACAAGGTGCCTTATTATGGCGGCCTGTCTACAAGCCTGAACAAAGCCGTTTGCCATAGCACACATCGGTTCGAATGCATTCCACCTTAGTTTTACGATGTAATTGTTTATGTGTCATCGCATCAATATAGCATCAATAACAATGTACCTGTGCGCTTTATGCGCATGTCGGCAGCTTTAGCATGAAACACCTAATAAGCTCATTTAGTGCGCAGCATATGACACGAAAACTACACTGTGTACTGAATTTTCTACGCTCTTTTTAATTTCCAACTGCTGAATTTAATCAGCTGTCAAATATTTGGGGGGGGGCATTATTGGTCATTTCTTAAAAGGGAAGGAACGAAGACTGCTACCAGATTAAAAATAAATTTCATTTGCCCGTAGGGGTAATATTGCTTAAAGGTGTCATAATATAAATTTATTAGAAAAACACCTTCGCAAAACATGAAAACAATAGTCCTATTTATTTTTACCGTCGTTTTAATCAACTCCAGGTTATCTGCACAGGATAGAGAAAATACGCCCTTAGAGCAAGCAACATCAATCTCATCGGTCCCGGGATTAGGCTCTTTTGAAACCAATTACGGCTCCTCCCCGTTTAAGTTCAATGGAACAAAAATAAACGTCCGGCAGGTGGGCGGCGCATTTACATTACCAGTTTTAAACCGTATGAAAAATGGTAAACTCGATTTCTTGCTGGTAGGCGCCAGCTATAACGGGTTGTTCCTTTCTGGTATCGGCTCACAGTTTGGAGGTACAAAATTCCATGCCATTTCCTTACCAATCACCTTCCAGAAAGCCCTTTCAAAAAAATATGCAATTGTAGCCTCGTTTGTCCCGTCACTTTCTTCTGATTTGAAAGATATATCCGAAGAAGACATGATGTATTCGGGAGCCCTTATGTTAAAAATTAATCATTCCGATAGATTTAGCTATTCATTGGGAGCTGCCTTTGCCAAGCAGTTTTTTGGTACCGTATTACTACCGATTGTTACTCTCGACTGGAAAATAAACGATAAACTTAGCTTTTCGGGAATCTTGCCCATTTCTGAAAAAATTAAATATCAACTCTCGGATAAGAGCGCTTTTGGTGCATTTGCTGATTTTGCAATTGGCGGCGGAAATTATCGTTTGTCGAAGAAATTGAATTCTGATTATTTTCAGGTTCAGCAACTTAAAACTGCCCTTTTCTATGAATATGCCTTTTCAACAAAGTTTTCTATTGAGCTCAACGCAGGATATAACTTCAGACAACAGCTGGAGCGCTATTCAAAAGACGAAAAAGTAAACTGGATACCATTTAATGATCCAGATAAAAGGGAACCTTTAGAAGAGCTGAAGAAAGCCGGCTTTACTGCTCAAACCGGGATCAAATACAGATTTTAACCAAAGAACTACGATAAGCAAAGTGCTCATCCTGATTATATCCTAACCTGACCTTATACAGCCTGAAAAATGGAAACCTTTAATCACGTACTACTTTTTAAAACGAATATAAAATCTGAATCTGACCTACTAAAACTACAGCCCGTATTAGATGGACAGAAATGTATTGAACGATGGAATGTAGATCTTCTGGATGAGGATTGCGTACTGAGAATCATTTCTTATCAATTAAAGCATCAGCAAGTCATTACATTGATTAATCATTATGGCTATGAATGCTGTGAACTAAAATAAGCACTTTTCCCATTATCATACCCAATTTTAAGTTTACCCCCTATGGCTTCATGTAAGAAATCCTTACTTTTAAGGCTCGATACCTGTTCAACACCTAATCCATACAAACAGACACATGACCGATCCGAACCAACCAAAACCAACAGCCGCTTATAAACCCGTTAGCTTCTCAGAAACAGTATTAACAGAATTGATGATCCCTTCCTATTCCAATTTCGGAGGGAAGATCCATGGAGGAATTTTGCTCTCTCTGATGGACAAAGTAGCCTACGTATGCTCGGCCAAACATGCCGGCAACTATTGTGTTACAGCTTCTATTGATACGGTTAATTTTCTTGAGCCTGTGGAAGTCGGCGAACTGGTTTCGCTAATGGCATCCATAAACTATGTAGGCAATACCTCTGTTGTAGTAGGTATAAGAGTAATTTCAGAAAACGTAAAAACCAACCAGATAAAGCATACCAATACCTGCTATTTTACAATGGTGGCGAAAGATGATCAAAATAAACCCGTTGAAGTTCCGGGCCTGATCCTTGAAAACAGGGAACAGGTAAGAAGATTTATTGAAGCCAAGGAACGAAAAGACATCAGGCGTCATTACCGTAAAGAACTCGAACAGGTAAACATACCTGAAGAGGATGAGCAATGCAGAATGCTGCTTGCCGGAGAAAGATGCATGATGGCCGGTCAGACGAGCCAGTTACCCCTGATTTAGAAAGGCCAGAATGAGCTGAGCTGTACGTTGGGAAGCCCCCGGTGTGCCCATCTTGTCCGACAACGCTTTATAGTCGTTCAGCATCTGCGCTCTTTCAGTTCCGGTTAAAATGCTTTTAAGTACCCGGGTAATATTTGCCGTGTTACAATCATTCTGGATCAGTTCAGTAACCACCGCTCTGTCCATGATCAAATTAACCAGGGATATGAACCGGATTTTTACAAGCGCCCTGGCTATTGCCACAGAAATACTGCCGCCACGATACACCACCACCTGGGGTATGTGAAATAAGGCGGTTTCCAGCGTCGCCGTGCCAGAAGCTACAATTGCAGCCTTTGCAACATATAGCAGGTTGTACGTTTGTGCAAAGACAAGCGTTACATTGTCAGTCTGAATAAACTGCCGGTAATAGGCTTCATCAAAGCTCGGGGCCGCAGCCACCACAAAATGATGATCAGGAAAACTGTGTGTCACGCTTAACATATCCGGAAGCAGCCGCTCGATTTCCTGCTTTCGGCTTCCAGGCAGCAAGGCGATGATGTCTTTTTCAAGATGATATTTTTTGCGGAACTCCATATCCGGCGTAAACTGTGCAATTTCGTCCAGCAAAGGATTGCCCACATAGTCTACCTCCATGCCCCAGCCCCGGTAAAAATCCACTTCAAAAGGCAAAATGCAAAATAACTTGTCGACGATCCTTTTTATTTTAACCACCCGTTTCTGATTCCAGGCCCAAACTTTTGGCGAAATGTAATAGCAGACCTTAATGCCGTTGGCTTTTGCAAATTCAGCAATCTTCAGGTTAAAGCCAGGGAAGTCGATCAGGATTAACACATCAGGTTTATAGGCCAAAATCGCAGATTTACAGGCTTTTAGGTTTTTAAATATGGTACGCAAATTTAGCAGCACCTCTGTAAAGCCCATAAAAGCCATTTCCGAGTAATGTTTATCCAGCACACCACCTTCAGCCAGCATTTTGTTGCCCCCGTAATACCTGAATTCCGGATTTGCATCCTCAGCCTTTAGCGCTTTCATCAAATTTGCAGCATGCAAATCACCAGATGCCTCACCTGCAACTAGATAATACCTCATGACCGGGTTATTTTATAAAAGAAGAAAGCAAATGCCCAGATAAAAGTAGCACTGATAATCCCCCTTCCAATGTTCTCCTTATTCAATTTAAAAGCATAGTGCATAAATAACGCATTTACTGCAATACAGCCAATTAACAACAGGTCTGCCTTGCCAAGAAAAACGAACCTGTGCATCAGGTACCATACCAATGAAAGCAATATGCCCGGAATGATCAGCCCCACGCCCAGGCCAACAAATACAGAATTTTTTATGCGTGATAATCGGTTTTCTACCATAACAATTATCCGAGTGAAAGGCCATCAGGCGCTGGAGTTCTACCTGTCTTTTTCTCGCGTTCAGCTGAACCTGCAGGTACATCAAAAGTCCAGCTGTTCAATACCGGTATCGCATGATGTGCAGTGAGGTCAAATTGTACCGGAACCACAGATACAAATCCATGCTCCAATGCCCAAACGTCTGTATCCTCGCCTTTATCATTGTTCTGAAAAACACCGGTGAGCCAGTAATACGGTCGTTCATAAGGGTCCTTACGCTCATCAAATTCTTCTGCCCATTTGGCATTAGCCTGCCTGCAAATTTTTATTCCTTTTAACCCAGGCCCCTTAGGAAAGTTCACATTTAGCAAGGTAGCCTGTGGCAGTCCATGCTCCAGCACCTGCTCAGAAATCACTTTAATATATTCTTTACAGTGACTAAAATCTGCCTCCTGAGAAAAATCGTCGAGTGAAAAACCTATAGATGGAATGTTTTCTATCGCTCCTTCCACAGCTGCCGACATTGTTCCCGAGTAAATTACATTGATGGAATTATTTAAACCATGATTGATCCCCGAAACACAGAGGTCAGGTTTTTTGCCTTTAAATATCTTGTTTACAGCCAGCTTCACACAATCAACCGGTGTACCAGAGCATTTATACATTTCTACTCCGGCATACAGGTCTACACGATCAAAACGCAAAGGCTTCCCGATGGTGATCGCATGCCCCATTCCCGACTGTGGGCCATCCGGAGCCACAACCACTACATTGCCAATCTCCATCATCACCTCAATCAGGTTTTTAATTCCAGGCGCTGTAATGCCATCATCGTTTACTACTAAAATACTGGGCTTCGGGTTTTGCTTCTTCATGAGGTTTTATCTTTATATTTTCAGGTCCGATCTGCACCAAACAGACCTTATCGATGTGTTAAAATCACCCATTTTACAAACAATGGGTGTATACAAACTTAATAGCAGTAAAAGTACAAGAATTCAGATACAAAATTGAGCAATCCGCTTATATTTG
>CAMLDJ010000063.1 GCA_946478755.1 uncultured Pedobacter sp.
CACTCCATTTCATGTTGCTAAAGTTGTTTGAAAGCTTCAGGCAGGTTGTAAAACCCACCTCGAAGAATCCTGCGATAACCAATATAATCCAGCTCATAGTTCAATATTTTTTTGCAAAGATAACTGCAATGCGCGTAGGGTCAAAGTAGCCTCAAAAATAGCGGTCCTTGATGACTTGTGTATGGTGAATGATGTGACCGGTTATGACGTAAAGCAGGGCCCTTACGGTAATCTGCCTTTCTGAAGCAGTGCCACTCCTGTTTAGTTCTGTTTCGGTAAGGGAATTGAACAAGTACATGTTCGCCTTTCTTAGCAGGGCAAATTCCTCTGAGAAACTCAACAGGCTCCTGTCCTGGAAATGGGCATTTGATACATAGTCGTCTTCTTCAAAACCTGGTAATGCGTGGTTTTCTGCTCTTGCAAAGCAGGTTAAGCGGTAGACCAGAATGCGTTCCGTATCGATAACATGACCGATGAGCTCTTTAATCGTCCATTTCCCCGGGGCATAGGTATAGTCCGCCTTTTCTATAAGACTGTTAATAAAATCAGGGAATTCATAGGCCTGCCTTTTTAATAGTTCCAGTACATCTCCTTCAACAAGGCTGATATATTGTTCAGCCCAGACGGGGTACTCATGTGTTTGAGGTCGGTTCATAGGTAATGCTGCTTTTTAAAATGATGCGAAATGTTGTGCCTTTGCCAAGCTCGGAATCTTTAACAAAGATCTGTCCGTTATGATAGTTTTCAATGATCCTTTTGGTGAGTGACAGCCCGAGTCCCCAGCCACGTTTACGCGTGGTATAACCCGGTTGGAATACTGCGTCAAATTTTGAACGCGCAATCCCTTTTCCCGTATCGGTCACATCAATAAAAACCTCTTCTTTGGTTAAATTTTCAATGATGTCTATAGTAATATTCCCTTCATTTTCAATTGCGTTGGCGGCATTTTTAAGTAAGTTTTCAATAACCCAGTCGAACAAAGGAACATTTAGTAATGCCCTTACCTGCTCGTCGCCGGTAATGCTGAAAATGATCTTATCTGAAGTTCGAAGTTTGAAATATTCTACGAAATTATAGATCACCATATAGACGACATGGTCTTCCACGATCGGCTTAGACCCGATTTTAGAAAAGCGGTCGGTGATGACCTCCAATCTTTTAATGTCGTTCTCCATTTCAGCGATTAAGGGGTCGTCTTCTGCGTCGAACCTTGATTTGATGAGCTCTACCCAAGCCATCAGCGAGGATATTGGGGTGCCCAGCTGGTGGGCGGTTTCCTTGGCCATCCCCACCCATACCTGGTCCTGCTCTGCCTTACGCGCTGAGCTGAAGGCAACGTACGCGGTTAACAAAAACAACGCGATTACGCCAAGTTGTATATAGGGAAAATAGCGGAGCTGGGTTAAAGTTGCAGAGTCCTTATAGTAGATGTACCAGCGGCTTCCATCCAGTCCAATGATTGGTGTTGGCGGATGCTGTTCTTTCATCTTCCTGAGTTCGCGGGCGAAATAGGCTGGATCGTAAGTTTTATTGGGTTGTTTCTCTATTTCATAGTTGGTTTTTGTAGAGTCCAGTCCCTGGTAGGCAATGATCGTGCCTCCCGAGTCGATCATAATGACCGGGAGCTTGTTGTTTGTCCGGATGAGATCGATCAAGCTGGTATAGCGGTCATCATCGTACATGGCCAATGATTGTTCTGTTACCTTAACATAGAGTTGAAACTGAAGCTGTTCTTCGCGTTCCATTTTTTTTACGAAAAAATCACTGTAAAATACAGAAGCCGTACCAATCACGATGGCAAAGACAAGCAAAAAGAATTTCCAGCGGCGTTTTTTTTCGTATGGGTTCATAAGGATATGGAGGCAAATTACAAAAACGCATTCAAAAATGTATCAATAGAATACTAACGCAGTAAAAAATATATCTTTGCTAATCGTAATATGGAAAAGAAAGTAAGAGTAAGATTTGCCCCAAGTCCGACCGGAGGGCTGCATTTGGGTGGTGTGCGCACCGCTTTATTTAATTACCTGTTTGCAAAAAAGCATAATGGAACGTTTGTTTTACGGATCGAAGATACGGATCAGACCCGTTTTGTAGAGGGTGCGGAGGAATACATTGTTTCGTGTCTGGAGTGGTGTGGACTTATTCCGGATGAGAGTCCGCTGCGGGACGGTGGCTTTGGGCCTTATCGCCAAAGTGAGCGGAAAGCTACTTACAAACAATATGCAGATCAGCTGATTGCTGAGGGCCATGCTTATTATGCTTTTGATACACCAGATGAGCTGGATATAAAAAGAAAGGAGATCCCAAACTTTACCTATGGCCGGGCTACAAGAGGAGAAATGCGGAATTCGCTTACCCTGACTGAAGCGGAAGTTGCCGCATTGCTGGCTGCCGGAACGCCCTATGTGGTACGGATAAAGGTGCCTGAAAATGAAATGGTTTCTTTTACTGATTTGATAAGGGGCTATGTTAGCTTTGATACCAATCTGGTTGATGATAAAGTACTATTGAAGGCCGATGGGATGCCAACCTATCATCTGGCCGTTGTAGCAGACGACCGGGCGATGGAAGTGAGCCACGTTTTGAGGGGTGAGGAATGGCTGCCATCGGCACCGGTTCACATCCTCTTGTGGCGGTACCTGGGCTGGGCCGATGAAATGCCGCAATGGGTACATTTACCTTTGATCCTGAAGCCGGATGGTAATGGTAAGCTCAGTAAAAGGGATGGCGATCGATTGGGATTTCCCGTATATGCGCAGAACTGGGTGGATCCAAAGACCGGTGAACTGACAAAGGGCTTTAAAGAGCTGGGCTTTATGCCGGGGGCTTTTGTAAATATGCTGGCCATGCTTGGCTGGAATGACGGTACAGATCAGGAACTGTTTTCTTTAGCGGAACTTGCTGACCGGTTTTCGATTGAACGAATCAGTAAGGCGGGAGCGAAATTCGATTTTGAAAAAGCAAAATGGTATAACCATGAGTGGATTAAACATGCAGGAGCAAAGGACCTGCTTCCCTTTGTGAAAGATGTGCTTCTGGCGCAGGAAGTTACATTAAATGACGATGCCTATGTGGCAAAGGTAATTGACTTGATCAAAGACCGCTGTACTTTGTTAACCGATTTTGTGGAGCAAAGCAAATATTTTTTTATGACACCAGAACAATATGATCTGGACGCGGTAAAACCAAAGTGGACAAAGGAGAAGGCGGTATTTTTTGAAGCTTATGCCCTGACGCTGAAGGAGGGACTGACAGGAGCTGAGCTTGAGGAAGGCTTCAAATCGCTAGCTGCTGTCCATAATTTTAAGCCAGGTGAGCTGATGCTACCCTTTAGAATTATGCTGGTTGGAGGAAAATTTGGGCCTGGAGTATTTGACATTGCTGTGGCCCTTGGTCCGGATGAAACGGTAAGAAGAATCCAGAACGCGATAGCTGCATTTGCTTAATCAGCATTTCGTTTCGATTTTTGGTACAACAATTGCCGCAAATTTAGTTCACCAAATTAAACAAGGAATACATGCAATGGTTCGGTAAAGGAAGTGGCAATGTTGATGACAGAAGGGGAATGAGTGGTGGTAAAGTTCTCGGCGGAGGTGCAGCGATCGTTGTCGTTGTACTGGGACTCATCTTTGGGCAGGATTTTACCGGCCTGGTCAGTCAGTTACCTGTAGGGCAAACTGAAAATGTGACGGGCAAGCAGGGCGTCCCACAGGATGTGGAAGGCAAATTCGTTGCAGGTGTGCTGGAGTCGACAGATTCAGTCTGGATTGCTCAGTTTGAAAAAATGGGGACCGCCTATGAACCCCCTTTTCTTACCTTGTTCGACAATAGTGTACAGTCGGCCTGTGGAAGTGCAAGCGCTGCTGTTGGGCCCTTCTATTGTCCCGCAGATCATAAAGTGTACATTGATCTGTCTTTTTATAAGGACTTAAAGGACAGATTTGGTGCGGCGGGGGACTTTGCACAGGCTTATGTCATTGCGCATGAGGTAGGGCATCACGTGCAGAACCTGCTTGGCATATCGGAAAAAGTGCAGCAGGCACGAGCCCAGCTTAGCGAGGTGGAATACAACAGGTTATCGGTTAAACTGGAGTTGCAGGCAGATTTTTTTGCCGGGCTGTGGGCGCATCATGCACAGAACCTGGCGAATTTCAGGCTGGAAGAGGGTGATATTGAAGAAGCGCTGACCGCGGCGAATGCCATCGGGGACGATAAACTTCAGCAGCAGACACAGGGTGAGGTGGTTCCGGATGCATTTACCCATGGAACTTCTGCACAAAGGACGTACTGGTTTAAAAAGGGATTTGATACAGGGGATTTTAAGCAGGGTGATACTTTTAATTCCGGCAGGCTATAGTTCATTTTGCAATAAAATGATTACTTTATAAGTTTGAATATATAGACGTTACATACGTAAATGCAAAAGGAGTGTATGCACTCATCATTTAAAAGCCCATTTATTTTAAATAATGATATTAATTGTAGATGATACCCCTGAGAACCTTATCTCACTAAAAAAGGTTCTGGAGAGGCATAATTTTGAAGTCGATACGGCATCATCGGGAGAAGAGGCCTTAAAGAAAGTACTTAAAAATGAATATGTATTAATTATTCTGGACGTACAGATGCCAGGAATGGACGGCTTCGAAGTGGCGGAAGCCATTTCCGGTTATAGTAAGGCCAAAGAGACCGCGATTATCTTCTTGTCTGCCGCAAATACTGAAACCAAGTTTATCACAAAAGGTTATTCATCAGGGGGGCTGGACTACATTACCAAACCGGTAGACCTGGATATCCTGCTGTTAAAAGTGAAAACCTTTTACCGCATCTATGAACAAAGCAGGAAGCTTATTGAAATACAAAATGCCTTACTTGACGAGATTGAGTTTCGAAAAAAAGCCGAACGGAAAAAAGATGAATTCATAAGTATAGCCAGTCACGAATTAAAAACGCCTTTAACCAGCGTGAAGGGTTATGTACAATTACTGGGAAGAAGCGTGGACCGGGGCGACATTCCTACCGTTAAAAAGCATCTGGCGAAAGCGCAGCTGCAACTGGAAAAACTAAATGAGTTGATTGCCGATCTTTTGGATATTTCTAAAATAGAGAGTGGGAAATTAGAATTCAATAAAAAACTTTTTGCCTTTAACCCGCTTCTTGACAGCGTGCTGGAAGTCATACACCAGGTGAACCCTTCATTCAACATCAAAAAAAAGGGTTCTGCTCCTGAACAAATTTTCGCTGATGAAATGCGCATTGAACAGGTGATCGTCAATTTTTTAACCAATGCGATTAAATATTCACCGGGAACAAGCGAGATAGAGGTGAATATCCATACCAGGGAGGATCAGCTCTACCTTGGTGTCCGGGACTTTGGGATAGGTATTGCACCTGAGTTACAGAAAAGTGTTTTTGAAAAATTTTATAGGGTAGAAGAAACGTCGATTCAATTTCAGGGACTTGGAATCGGATTGTATATTTCTGCGGAAATTATTAACCGACATGGCGGCGAAATTGGTGTGAACAGTAAAATAGGCGAAGGCTCTGAATTTTATTTCACACTTCCACTAAATGTCTCGTCCAAAGCGGATTAAATTAAGGAGATCTTATGAGTACAAGAAACGTAAAAAATAACTTGCGTATGGGTTTGGGCCTTTCGTTGCTGATTCTTTTTATCACTTCAATGGCCTCTTATCTGAGCATAAATAGCCTGATTAACAGTGGGAACATGGTGGCACACAGTAATCAGGTCATCACAAATCTGGAGGAGATCCTATCAACGTTGAAAGATGCTGAAACCGGGCAGCGTGGGTATTTGTTAACCGGCGATAAAGATTTTCTGGGGCCTTATTCCGGAGCTAAACAGCGTGCTTTAAGCTTGCTTGATGACTTTGAAGCGGGAACAGGGGATAATAATGTTCAACAAAAAAATGTCGAGAAATTACGGAGAATTGTCAGAGGAAGACTGGAGATCATAGAAAATACGGTTGATCTCAAAAGCCGCGGAGGAACTATTGGGGTTACCGAGCTGATCAATGGAAAAGCTTACATGGATGCTTCTAGAGACCTGATTAAAGTAATGGAAGCGGAAGAGCGGAGATTGCTGGACTCTCGAACAGCAGATAGGAACAGGCTAGCGGGTTACACGCCTTCGCTGATCATGATTGCTGCATTTCTGGCCATTTTAATTACCATATTTTTTTACAGAAAGGTCTCTTCTGATTTCAATGAACGTGTAGAGCTCCAAAAGGAACTGGAAGATAAAAATGAAGAGATAGATAAGCGGATTGTTGTTATTCGGGAAATAGCGAACAGGATTTCAAGTGGAGACTATCAGATCCGGCTTGACGAGGAACAGGAAGATGAGCTGGGAAGCCTGGCCACTTCGTTAAATACAATGGCTGAGTCCCTGCAGTATTCTTTCGCTTTGCTTGGGGATAAGGAATGGTTACAATCGGGCATTGCTGCGCTGAACGATAAAATGGTTGGGGAGAAAAGGGTACATGAGCTGGCAAGCGACATATTAGAGGAAGTGGTTGAACACACCCATAGCCAGGTGGCCGCATTTTATCTGGTGGAAGAAGATAAATCGCTGCATCTGGCAGGAAGCTACTCTTTGATGGTAGATAAAAAGCATGGCAGCCTTAAGCCGGGTGAGGGATTGCCGGGGCAGGTGGCTCAAAGTGGAAAGCAGATCTTAATCAATGACATACCAGAGGATGAACTGACCATCAGCTATGCTGCAGGCGCTACGCGGCCGAGGAATATTGTCGCTGTCCCGATTTTCAGAGAAGGCCTGGTTGTGGGCGTTATGGAATTTGGGTCGTTACAGACGTATACACCGCTGCAACTTGAGTTTTTAAGTAGTATTGCGACTAATATCGGGGTTGCCATTCACGTCGCCCAAAACCGTAAAAAGCTGCAGGAGTTTTTAGAGGAAACACAGGCTCAGGCAGAAGAACTGCAGGCGCAGCACAGAGAGCTGGAGGGCCTAAACGCAGAACTGGAAGCACAGACCCAGAGAATTCAGACCTCTGAGGAGGAACTTAGAGTACAGCAGGAGGAACTTTTGCAGAGCAATCAGGAGCTTGAAGAGCGGACAAGCCTGCTTGAAGAAAAAAATCAGCTGATCCAGGAAAGAAATCTGGATATACAACATAAGGCGGAACAGCTCGAACAGAGTACCAAATACAAGTCGGAGTTCCTGGCCAATATGTCCCACGAATTGCGTACTCCTTTAAACTCCATTCTGCTGCTGTCTAAATTGATGTCGGAAAATAAGGAGCTGGATAAGGAGTATATAGAATATGCGGAGGTGATACAAAGCTCCGGACAAGGTTTGCTCGGCCTGATCGATGAAATCCTGGATCTTTCAAAAATTGAGGCGGGTAAGATGAAGCTTGAATTTGGGGAGGTCAGCATCAGGGAAGTGGCAACAGACATGCGTTCCCTGTTTAACCCATTGGCACTGAATAAACAGCTGGCACTGGTGATTGATTTGGAACCGGGCCTCTCCAGCATCAACACAGATAAAATGCGCCTGGAACAGATATTGAAAAATTTACTTTCCAATGCAATCAAGTTTACGTCTTCCGGTAAAGTCAGCCTTACGGTTAACAAAGATGAATCAGGCAACAATATCCTGTTTAAAGTTACCGATACTGGAATTGGTATTCCTGCCGATAAACAGGGGTTGATCTTTGAGGCTTTCCAGCAGGCAGATGGCTCTACCCGCCGGAAGTTTGGAGGTACAGGCCTTGGTCTGTCGATAAGCCGGGAGCTGGCTAAGCTTTTAGGAGGTGAAATCGAGCTGACCAGCAAGGAAAATGTGGGCAGTGAATTTGTTTTGTCTTTGCCGGTAAATCTTAAGCGGAATGTTGATCAGGATGGCAGCCGGAATGAGATGGCCAATCCTGTTTACCTGGAACAAATTGAACCGGTTGCGGCAGAGCGGTTCACGGTAGCGCACATTCCGCAGGAAGTGGAAGACGACAGGGCAGACATTAAACCCGGTGACCGGGTAATCCTGATCATTGAAGACGACACGAACTTTGCTAAAACGTTATTGAAGTTTACCAGGGGCAGGAAGTACAAAGGGATTGTGGCTGTCCGTGGAGATGTTGGGATAGAGCTGGCCAATCATTACCAACCACTGGCTATCCTGCTGGATATACAGCTACCTGTGAAAGATGGATGGCAGGTGATGGAAGAACTCAAATCCAATCCGGCAACAAGGCCGATACCAGTGCATATCATGTCTTCTCTGGAGGTTAAGAAGGAGAGTTTATTGAAAGGAGCTGTTGATTTTATCAATAAGCCTGTTGCCCTGGAGCACATGCAGCAGATCTTTCAAAAACTGGAAGAGGCGCTGAGCAGGCATCCAAAAAAGGTGTTGATTGTTGAGGAAAATAAGCAGCATGCAGAAGCGCTGAGCTATTTTCTGAGTAATTATAGCATTCAAACAGCCGTGGCCAGTAATGTGGCCCAAAGTATTGGGGCGCTGAACAAGAACGAAGTTGATTGTGTGATTCTGGATATGGGCATCCCCGATAAGAACGCTTACGAGACGCTGGAAACCATCAAGAAGAGCCAGGGACTGGAGAACTTGCCGATTATCATCTTTACTGGAAAGAACTTATCAAAAGGGGAAGAAAGTCGCATCAAACAATATGCGGACTCCATAGTTGTAAAAACCGCACATTCTTACCAGCGGATCCTGGACGAGGCAGCTCTTTTCCTTCACCTGGTTGAAGAAAAAGAAATAGACAATAAACAGAAAAAATCTTCTGTAGAAAAATTTGGAGGCTTTTATGAAGTGCTGAATAATAAAACGGTGCTGATTGCAGATGATGATGTAAGAAACATATTTTCTTTAACAAAGGCATTGGAGCAGCATAAGATGAAAGTGCTCGCAGCAACTGATGGAAAAGAAGCACTGCAAATGCTTGCGGCAAATCCCCTTGTGGATATCGTGCTGATGGATATGATGATGCCTGAGATGGATGGATATGAGACCACAAAGGAGATCAGGAAGGTTCCTGCATACAAACAATTGCCTGTTTTAGCTGTTACAGCTAAAGCGATGATGGGTGACCGGGAGAAGTGCATCGCAGCCGGGGCGTCGGATTATATTTCGAAACCTGTAGACATAGATCAGTTGATTTCATTACTTCGAGTCTGGCTTTACAATAAGGTTTGATCATAAATACTGTGTTTTATCGTATGGGAGAAAATAAAATATTGATAGTTGATGATGATAACAGAAATATTTTTGCTTTAAGAGCGGTTCTGAAAGCAAAAGGTTATCAATGCCTGTCTGCGACTGGTGCAGAAGAAGGGCTTGAAATTCTTGCAGAGGACAGTGATATCGCTGTGGTACTGATGGATATGATGATGCCGGGCATGGATGGATATGAGGCCATCACCATTATGAAAAAGAGCCCTGCGTTTCGGGATATCCCTGTCATTGCGGTTACTGCACAGGCCATGCTTGGAGATCGGGAGCGCTGCCTGAACGCCGGGGCTTCAGGATACATTTCTAAACCGATAAATGTCGATGAACTGATTAAATTACTAAACGTTTACGTTTTAACAGAATAGGATTTGGATATTGCTTTGATTACCGATGAACATGTTGAAATATTGCTTTCCGATCTTTTGGAACAATATGGCTATGATTTTACCGGATACTCGAGGGCTTCTTTAAAAAGACGTGTTTCCAGATTGTATTCTTTAGACAAAGCATTGAGCTTCGCGGAGTTCCGGTATAAGATTTTAGAGGATCAGGTCTATTTCAAAAGATTTGTTGAACAGATTACAGTTAATGTGACTGAAATGTTCAGGGATCCATCTTTCTTTAAAACATTAAGAGAGGAAGTTTTGCCGAAACTTGGCACCTATCCTTTTATCAGGATATGGCTGGCAGGTTGCTCCACAGGGGAAGAGGCTTATTCTATTTCAATTATTTTAAAGGAACTAAATTTGCTGCATAAATCATTGATCTATGCCACCGATCTTAATCCAGCGGTATTGGAAAGGGCAGCTCAGAGTATGTTTGCCATGAGCCAGATGAAGCTGTATTCTGAGAACTATATTTTGTCAGGGGGTACAAAAGATTTCTCCGGTTATTATACCGCCAGCTATTCGCTGGCAAAGTTTGATGACGAATTAAAGCGGAAGATCATATTTTCTACACATAACCTGGTGTCTGATCGTTCCTTTAATGAATTTCAGCTCATACTCTGTAGAAACGTGCTGATCTATTTTGAACGTGATCTGCAGCATAATGTGCTTGACCTGTTCGATAGTAGCCTGGAAGATCTGGGATACCTTGCATTGGGGACAAAAGAAACCATGGAGTTTTCCAGAATTGCAAAAAAATATAAACGATTGCCGGGAGAAAAGATATGGAGGAAGATAGGTTGATAGGTAAATGTAATGCATTAGTTATAGGGGGTTCTGCAGGTAGCCTGGATGTACTGCTTAAGGTTCTTCCGGATATTGATGTAAACATCAGCTTTCCGATCATCATTGTTGTGCACCGGAGACATGGTGCGGACTCTCTGTTGCCCACACTTCTTTCTTCGCGCACAAAGCTTGCTGTTAAGGAAGCAGATGAAAAAGAGGAAATAACTGCTGGAACAGTGTATATCGCACCATCTGATTATCATTTGCTGATTGAGCATGATGAGACATTTTCCCTGGATTATTCTGAAAAGATAAATTATTCAAGACCTGCAATAGATGCTACATTTCAGACTGCGGCGGAGGTATATAAAACGGGATTGGCCTGTTTGCTGTTGTCTGGGTCAAATGCAGATGGAGTGAATGGCTTGCAGAGCGTGAAAGCATGGGGTGGGACAGTCTTGATCCAGGATCCGGAGTCGGCACAGGTAGCTTATATGCCTGAGCAGGCAAAACAGCAGGTTGCAATAGATCGCACCCTGGCCATTGAAGATATTGCAGAATTCATAAATTTGTTATCTTAATCCCGAGATTATAAATGACCAAAAATAGAAAAGTATTCGTATTTGATGACAACGCCGACATTTTAGAACTGTGCACCATTATTTTAGAGGATGCAGGCTACGATATCAGAACGTCATCAACGTCCAATAACATTATCGATCAGGTAATGGCTTATACGCCGGATATCATCTTTATGGATAACTGGCTGCCGGATATCGGCGGAATAGATGCCACAAGAGCTTTAAAGGCACATGCGGTATTGAAAGACATTCCTGTGATCTACTTTTCGGCGAACAATGATGTAAAGGCGCTGGCCGAGCAGGCAGGTGCGGACGGCTATTTATCGAAGCCGTTTGATATCGAAGAGCTGGAGGCCATTATCGATAAACATCTGCCTACTTAACACCTAGAACATCTACTCCCTGTTCAAAAACGATATCCACGGGAATTCCTTTCCTGGTCAGCTTATCCAGATCGGCCTGTAATTCCGGAGTGATCATAGCCTTTTCATGCTGTGTTTTTTCCACGATGGCTTTATCTCCGTTGCCCTGAAGCGTAATGATCAATCGGCTCAGCATGTTCATTGCATTTTCAAATTTAGCAAAGTCTACCTGGTAAGTTCCATTTTCATTTCTGATGAATGCGCCATTCTCCTTAAAGAAGTTAAAGCACTGCATGTTTGCTTTCCCATGAGCGCTGGCTGCGCCAAATCTTACTGAACGGAGTATTCCTGCCATGTAAGTCGTGTAAAATTGCTTAAGGTCCCCTTCGAGTGCTCCTTTTTTAAGTAAACTGGTCACCATATAAAGTCCGAGCACATCAGCTTTGCCTTCTTCCAGCCATGAATATTGCTCCTGCAGGGCTTCTTTGACAAAGCCTTTGCCTGTTATTGTTTTTTTGATACCCAATCCATGTGCTACCTCATGGAACATGACGTTGGCGAAGAAAGCATCAAAGTTAATGTATTGAAGCTGATCTTTATCAATCAGCTCTTTTGCTATGGGAAGCAGGATCTTTTCGAACTTAGCCTTCATTGCATTTTTCAGCTGGGAACGCCTGGTCCCTTTTTTTTGCTGAATGAGTTCATCATTCGGAAGGTTGACCGCTATTGTCTTGGAACCCGCATTGCAATCGCCGGCATAGTACACCACATCATAAGCATTCAGCTCGGAATCAGTTCCGGGCTTCTCCTTTTTATATTTGGCATCAACCGGGAGTCCACGCTGTAGTTCAGGCAACATGCTCACATATTTGGCAAGCCTTTTACTCCATGCTTTATCTTTTATCAGGACATAAGCCTCGTAAGACGCACGGGCGTTCAACAGCTTGTCTTCATAATTTTCAATGGGGCCGATGATAATGTCCAGCGCGTTGGTCTTCATATCCAGCCATGCATAATCGCTGGCCGTATAGTTATCGGTTACCAAAGCGTCGGCCCGAAGGTTCAGGTATTTCCTGAATCCGGAGTCTTCCGCAAGTAAAGCTGCCTGCTTTAGCAAACCGGAGGCTTTTTGTAATTCAGCCGCGTACAAAACATGATAAGGAACAGTGGTTAGCTTGCCGGTGCTGTCTCTTTTAATCACAGAGTATAATCCATATTTATCCTTTAGATCAGCATTTTTAAGTTCTTCCTTTGTCATTCCCGGAGGGTAGAAGGAAGCGCCATCCGGTTTTGGGCCGATACCGGCAATAAATGGCTTGTCGCCGTTTAACCTGTCCCATGGACCGTAATTAATCAACATGAAGGCCTTCGCTTTTTCATCTTTGATGGTGCTTATCAGGCTATCGCGCTGCGGATATGTCTGCGTCCAAAACAGCTCGTCCATGATTTGGGCGGCTTGAATCAATAAAGGAAGTATTTTGCGTTCCGTAGCGGTTAGGTCATTAATATTGGTTGTCAGTTTTACCTTTTCATAAATAGCAAGGCGTTCGTTTACATAGCTTTGCAAGCTGTCTTCGGCAGAAGGGGGCTGTTGCGTCTGTTGATTGGTATTTCCCTGAGGATTGGAGCAAGATGCAATCCCCAGTATAATTGAGCATCCAGCAATAAAAACAGTTGCTTTGCTAGTGTGTTTCATGTTGAGTTGTTTTTACAGTTATGAGACCGCCATAAATTACTACGGGATTCATATATTGAATTAATTACGACTAAAGTAGTAAAAAATAGTAATTTCACATCTCTATCTATTTAATATGATACCATACCATAGCTTTACAAAGATCGGATTCGTCGTTGTTTCTTCGTTTTTATTGGCATGCGCCACGAATAAGTATGCCGCCACCGAGAAAATATACAAAGATAAAGCCAAAACTTTTTCTAAAATCATTGCTACTATTCCGCCTCCAGGGCAGCAAATAGACAGCCTTGACCCGGGTGTACAATCCTGGGTTGGATCAGTTAATTTTGGCATTCGCAAGCCGAACTTTGTGATTATACACCATACCGCTCAGAAGTCTACACAACAAACCATCAACACATTTCTTGTAAAAGGAAAGAGTGAAGTCAGTTCACATTACATCGTTGGTAAAGATGGTGCCGTTGTACAAATGGTGAACGACTACCTGCGCGCCAATCATGCAGGCGTTGGAAAGTGGGGAAATGTGAGCGACCTGAACTCTTCGTCTATAGGGATTGAACTGGATAATAATGGGGTTGATCAAGCTTTTACCGATATCCAGATCAAAAGCCTGCTGAGCCTTCTTGGGGTCTTAAAGAAACGTTACAATATTCCGACGGCTAATTTTATTGGCCATGCTGATATTGCACCCGGCAGAAAAAATGATCCAAGGAACTTTCCGTGGAAGGTGTTGGCAAAGAAAGGTTTTGGGCTTTGGTATGATGATGTTTTAAATCTGCCTCCTGAAGATTTTGATGCAGAACTGGCATTAAGGATTATCGGTTACGATACGCGGGATCTGCCGGCTGCTATTGAGGCATTTAAGATACATTTTGTTCAAACTGATGTTAGTCCTGAGCTTACACCGGCTGATAAACTCATCATGTTTAACCTGTATAAAAAATACATGTAAATAAAATGCCCCCAGAATTGTCTAAATTTTGGGGGCATGGCAAAAAGGCCTTTTTTATCAATTACTTGTTTCCTTTTGCCCAGGCATCTTTCAACGATACCGTTCGGTTAAATATCGGGTGTTCTGGAGTAGCGTCTTTATCCAGGCAATAATAGCCCTTTCTGATGAACTGGTAGTGGCCATCTTTATCGGCAGTAGCCAGGTAAGGTTCGATATAGGCCTGTTTAATTACTTCGATGCTATTTGGGTTCAGGTAGTCCTTAAAATCGCCCGCTTCTGCGTCAGGAGATTCCACACTGAACAGCCTGTCGTACATCCTGATCTCAGCGCTTTTTGCATGTTTGGTACTCACCCAGTGGATGGTTCCTTTAACGTTAATGCCGCTGGTATCTTCTCCACTTTTAGACTCAGGGATATATGTGCAATATATTTCGGTTACCTTTCCTGCAGCATCTTTTACAAAACGTTCGCATTTGACGATGTAAGCATGTTTAAGTCTCACTGTTGCTCCAGGAGCAAGTCTGAACCATTTTTTGGCTGGCTCTTCCATAAAGTCTTCACGCTCGATCCACAGTTCATTGCTAAAAGGAATCTCCCGGGTTCCGCCTTTATCTTCAGCCTCCGGGTTGTTTTCTCCGGTCAATACTTCCTCTTTTCCATCAGGGTAATTCGTAATGACCAGTTTTATAGGATCAAGGACCGCCATTACACGGTTGGCTATTTTATTAAGATGTTCGCGTACACAAAATTCCAAAAGACTAAGCTCAATCAGATTTTCTCTTTTGGCAATGCCAATTCTTTCACAGAAGTCGCGGATACTTTCAGGAGTATACCCCCGTCTTCTTAAGCCGCTGATGGTCGGCATCCGGGGATCATCCCAGCCACTTACTACTCCTTCGTTAACCAACTGCAGCAATTTGCGCTTGCTCATTACGGTATACGAAAGGTTTAAACGGGCAAACTCATATTGCTTTGAAGGATAAATCTCCAGCTTTTCAATGCACCAGTCATACAATTCTCTATGAGAAACATACTCGAGGGTACATAGGGAATGAGTAACATGTTCCATGCTGTCGCTTTGTCCATGTGCAAAATCGTACATGGGATAGATGCACCATTTATTCCCTGTGCGATGATGTTCTGCATGTTTTATGCGGTAAAAGACCGGATCGCGCATGATCATGTTTGGGCTTGACATATCTATTTTAGCCCTAAGGGTACATGCACCGTCCGCAAATTCACCGGCCTTCATGCGGGTAAACAAGTCCAGGTTTTCTTCGATGCTGCGGTTGCGATAAGGGCTGTCTTTTCCTGGTTCTGTTGGGGTTCCTTTCAGCGCTGCAATTTCCTCGGCGGTACTGTGGTCTACATAGGCCAGGCCCTTTTCAATCAGTTTAACTGCAAATTCGTACAGGGTGTCAAAGTAGTCAGAAGTATACAGTTCGTTCTTCCACTCAAAACCCAGCCATTTGATATCGGCCTGCTGACTATCGACATATTCTGTTTTCTCCGTTGTTGGATTGGTGTCATCAAACCTGAGGTTTGTGTAACCACCATATTTCTTTGTTAAACCAAAATTTAAGCAAATGGACTTCGCATGCCCAATGTGCAGATATCCATTGGGTTCGGGTGGAAAACGGGTGATTAATGTTTCGTATTTTCCGCTATTTAAATTGTTCTCAATGATCTCTTCAATAAAGTTCAATGATCTTTCCTCACTCATAACTGTAATTTGTCGCCAAAGTTAACATAAAACCGCTAATTTACTTACATTTACAGCCTACTTATTAGCATAATATGAGCAATGCATTAAAAAGGCCTATCCGGGTTTTAGTGGCCAAAGTTGGATTGGATGGCCATGACCGTGGTGCAAAGGTAATCGCTACTTCTTTAAGGGATGCCGGTATGGAAGTTATTTATACCGGACTGCGGCAAACGCCTGAAATGGTAGTGAATGCAGCT
Source organism: uncultured Pedobacter sp. (assembly GCA_946478755.1). The sequence continues at coordinate 15,964 of CAMLDJ010000063.1, forward strand.
TTGCAGGAGGATGTAGATGCCATAGGTGTTTCTATTTTGTCGGGCGCACACATGACCGTCTTTCCAAAGATCATAGAGATTATGAAACAGAAAAAGGTAACGGATGTTTTGCTTACCGGGGGTGGAATTATCCCCGTGGGGGATATGAATAAACTTAAACAAATAGGGGTAGGCGAGTTGTTTGCTTCCGGAACAACGATGGAAACCATTGTTGACTATATTAAAACCTGGGTTACCGAAAATCGAAATTTTTAGATCATGGCTTATCAAAACATCTTATCAGAATTAAGGGAACAGATCTTATATGTAACCATTAACCGCGAAAATAAACTGAATGCCTTAAACAAAGAAACGCTGGCAGAACTGGCTGATGTGATCTCCTTTGCAGAGCATGAAGAGGAGGTTAGAGGGGTGCTTATAACGGGTTCGGGAGAAAAGGCTTTTGTAGCTGGAGCGGATATTTCCGAATTTTCTGACTATACGGCTGCGCAGGGAGAGGAATTGGCCAGGATTGGCCAGTCGAGAGTCTTTGATGCTTTAGAACGGTGTTCTAAACCGGTTGTTGCAGCCATTAACGGCTTTGCTTTGGGCGGGGGACTGGAGCTGGCGATGGCTTGCCATATCCGACTTGCTGCAGATCATGCAAAATTGGGCTTGCCAGAAGTGTCGCTTGGTTTAATTCCCGGGTATGGTGGTACCCAGCGCCTAACGCAATTGGTAGGGAGAGGGCGGGCTATTGAGCTGATTGCAACTGCCGAAATGATTCCGGCTGACCAGGCGGAAAGGATCGGATTGGTTAATCATGTAGTCCCGCAGTCGGAGTTGATCGCGAAAGCAGAAGAAATTCTGAATAAAATACGGTTACGCGCGCCTTTAGCCGTGGCAGCTGCCATAAAATCTGTCAATGCGGCGCTAGCGCCTGACGGAAAAGGCTTTGAAACTGAAATAAAGGAATTTGGAAGGTGCTTTGATACCCTTGATTTTAAAGAAGGGACAGGTGCTTTTCTGGAAAAAAGAAAACCGACATTTTCTGGAAAATAGCCCCTGAAATGCGATTTATGGCGTTTTTTGCGGGCTATTCATCTTTTCTTAACAGAAATTTTACCTGTTTGTGGGGAAGTATATTGCAAAAAGTGTAGAGAATATTTCCCAAAACAAAAAATCTAACTATATTTATCTCCATGTTATTCAATGAATCTCTATGAGGAAAATCTTAATTGTTGACGACGAAATAAATATTGGGATACTTTTATCTAAATTTTTGACGCGAAATTCATTTAGTGTATCGACAGCGACGAGTGGTGTTACAGCGATGGAATATCTGTCCAAGGAGTATTATGATCTGGTATTATGTGATTACCGCCTGGAAGATACAGACGGTAAGGAGATGCTGATTAAGATCAAGGAAAAATACCCCAGAACCGGGGTGATCATCATCACGGGCTATTCTGACATCAAACTTGCTGTTGAACTGATCAAGCTGGGTGCTTATGATTATATCACCAAGCCGCTTTACCCGGATGAAATTCTGAATACGATCAACAAATCAATAGAAACGCAGATCGCGCTAAATGAGGGCCCGCCGGTGGTGGCTGAAGCCCCCAAACGGGTTCAAAAGCAGGTTTATAACCAGGATGATAATTTTGTTGCCGGACAAAGTAATGCATCGAAACATTTGCTGAAGCAGATTCAATTGGTTGCTCCGACCTCCTATAGCGTAATTTTGACGGGAGAGAGCGGTACCGGAAAAGAATCTGTTGCCAAAGCGATACATTTAAACAGCCCGAGAAAGGACAATCCCTTTGTGGCCATGGACTGCGGCTCGTTAACCAAGGAGCTGGCAGGCAGCGAGTTTTTTGGACATGAAAAAGGATCATTTACCGGCGCTTTATATACCAAGATCGGTCATTTTGAAATGGCCAACGGAGGTACCCTTTTCCTGGATGAAGTGGGGAACCTTTCTTATGATATCCAGGCTGCGCTGTTAAGAACGGTACAGGAGCGGAAGATCAAACGGATTGGCAGTACAAAGGAAATTGATCTTGATGTACGTATTATCGTAGCGACTAATGAGAACCTGGGCAATGCCATACAGAAAGGCAAATTCAGAGAAGACTTATACCATCGGTTTAATGAGTTCTCTATAGATCTTCCCCCGTTGAGTCAGCGTGGAAGAGACATCCTGATTTTCGCCAATACATTTCTGGAAGTAGCCAACCAGGAACTTAGCCGGAATGTGCTGGGCTTTTCGCAGGAGGTGGAGGAGTGCTTTTTAACGTATAACTGGCCGGGTAACGTGAGGGAATTAAAAAATGTCATCAGAAGAGCTACTTTGCTGACTGAATCTCAGGAGATTCAGCTTAAAGCCCTTCCTCTTGAGATTTCTACCTACGCAAAGGCCAATGCCATAGAAACCACCATTTCGCGCAGTGAACGGCCAAGGGATTTAAAGAATGCAGCGCTGGAAGCTGAGTATGAGGCCATTTTAAAAGTGCTGAGAGAAGTTAATTTTAACAAAACCAAGGCAGCTAAAATTCTGAATATAGACCGGAAAACACTTTACAATAAGATGAGGGCCATTAATCTCGAAAAATAAAGCGGCTTAAATATGTCAATGTTCAACTATAAACAGCGAAATAATATCAACCTGGTTATTATTATTGCACTGGGTTGTTTGATTGTGTATTCACTGCAGGGAATCTTTGGTTCTATTTTGAGTACATTGGTATTGTTCACCATTTTGCGGCCTGCTTTTATTTACCTGGTTGATACTAAGCATTGGAACAGAAGCGGCTCTGCGATCTTGCTGATGATCGTTTCTGTGATTGTGCTGATTCTGCCGTTTTATACACTAAGTGCAATGGTTCTCAAAAAAGTGGCAGAACTGCAAAATGACCCTACGTATTTTAAGGGGCTGTTATTCAAAATCCAGCATCTGGTTCCTTTAGGTGATGATGTTCAAAAGCTAATCGGGGATGGTTTGCGAAAGGCAGGGACCTGGATTACAGAACTCTTCCCTTCTTTGATTTCGGGCGCATTTAATATCGTGCTTGGCCTGCTCCTTATGTATTTTTTACTGTACTTTATGTTGGTAGAAAGAGAGCGGTTTGAAAGCGCCTTGCTGAAATATGCCCCTTTCAGAGCGCAAAATGCCCAGCGGTTTGCAGAAGAAATGCGCAATACAACATACGCGAACGTATTGGGGCAGGGTTTTATCGCCCTTGTCCAGGGATCACTGCTGAGCCTTTCTTTCTATGTGCTGGGTTACAAGGACGCGGTTTTCTGGGGGGTGATCACTACTTTCATCTCTTTTGTTCCGGTCATCGGACCGCCGGTTATTTTTGTCCCTGCGGCATTAATTCAAATTGCTAATGGTAATAACTTTGCCGGTTGGGCTATGCTTATCTTCGGTTTTGTAGTCCTCATAAACATCGATAACATACTTCGGTTTATCATTGCGAAAAAAGTTGGCAATATTCATCCGATTATAACGGTAATTGGCGTAGTTATTGGTATACCGTTATTCGGAATCCTGGGACTGGTTTTTGGTCCGTTATTGTTGTCTTATTTTATATTGCTAATTAAAATATACGAAACAAGCTCAATGGCCTCGGAGAGATTGGAAAGAATTAAAACAATTTCTGAACACGACGAGTTATAGTGGTAACGTTCCGGAAAATAAACTATCGTTAATTATAAAAATTATATGTTATGAATGATAATTCAAAAGTGTTAGTTGGGTTGTTGGTCGGCTTAGCTGCCGGTGCGGCATTGGGTTTACTGTTTGCTCCGGAAAAAGGAAGTGAAACCAGGGACAGGTTAAGTCAGTCTCTGAAAGATCTGGGAGATTCAATTAAAGATAAGGCTGCCGATGAGATCAATAACCTTAGTAATTTAAAGGATAAGGTGGTTACTTCTGTAAAAAGCAAGCTTCGCCAGTCTGAGGAAGAGTTTGTTGAGGATGACCTGGAACACGCTTAGATACTTGCAAAAACCACTTAATGATGCAGGAAGATAAAGAAAAGAGTATTGAAGGCTTATTTGAAGATGCCAAAGATTATGTCGACACCAGGGTAGAATATATCCGGCTGTATCTGGTAGAGAAGATATCGAAAATATTTGCTGATGTCGTGACAAACGCAGTTGTTATCATCTGCTTTATTTTAGCCTTTTTGTTTGGTACATTTACCTTAGCCCTTTTTTTATCAGACATATTGGGGAGTCATACCCGTGGGTTTGGTTGCGTAGCTATTCTTTATGTCCTGCTGGCGCTTATTGTATACGCTACAAAAGAAAAGTATATTGAGAAGGCTATAATTAATTTTACCATCAGAAATTATTTTAATAAACTGGCTGACAAGGACGATGAAGAAGAGCAGAAGATACAACATCAATAATTTAGACGAACTGCATACTATGGTTTGCAGTTTAAAAGCCGAACATGAGCTTAAGGGTGATTTATTACTGAACGATACCCGCGACTATTTTAAACAGTTTACTTTCGCTGGGCTGATAAAAAAATATGCAACTCCTTCCGCCTTTCTCAAGATTGATGATAAATTAAACCTTAGTAGTAGTATCATGTCTATGGTGTTGCCCTTTTTAGTGAACAGTACGCTCTTTAAGGGGTCTGGATTTTTAACAAAAACCTTGGTTGGGTTGGCTTCTAATAAGGTTGGTAAGACTTTGGATGCCGAGCATATCTCGGCAATCTTCAATTCCATTAAATCCTGGTTCAGTGGTGCAAAGAAGAAGGGAGAGAATAGCCCACAATATGTGGATTACGGCATTCCGCCTGATAGTGAAACTTATTAACAAAAAGGCCTTCATCTTAAGATGAAGGCCTTTTTGTTGTCCTTTAGGTCTTTTAGACCGTTGATTTTATTTTTAATTCATTCAGTTGCTTCTCGTCAATGGTTGAGGGGCTATCGATCATCACGTCTCTTCCTGAGTTATTTTTAGGGAAAGCAATGACGTCGCGGATGCTGTCCAGCCCTGCAAAAATAGAGCACAGGCGGTCAAATCCAAAAGCGATCCCGCCATGCGGAGGTGCACCAAACTCAAAGGCGTCCATTAAAAATCCGAATTGCTTTTGCGCCTCTTCAGCTGAAAAGCCAAGATGACTGAACATTAATGCTTGAAGTGCCCTGTCGTGGATCCTGATAGATCCTCCGCCAACTTCAGTTCCGTTGATCACCATATCATATGCATTCGCCCTAACTTCGCCTGGTTTGGTATCCAGTAAGGCAATATCTTCGGGCTTAGGAGAGGTAAAGGGGTGGTGCATGGCGTGATAACGTCCTGATTCCTCATCCCATTCCAATAACGGAAAGTCCAGCACCCATAAAGCGCTAAAGGTCTGTTTATCACGGAGACCTAAGCGGGTACCCATCTCGAGGCGTAGCTCACTTAATTGTTTGCGGACTTTTTCCGTATTTCCCGCCATTACCAGCGCCAGATCTCCGGGTTGTGTGTGCAATGCGGCGGACCAGATCTTGAGGTCTTCTTCGGTATAAAATTTATCCACAGAAGATTTTAAAGTGCCGTCATCATGGTGTCTCAGATAAATCAAGCCTGTTGCACCAATTTGGGGACGTTTGATGAAGTCCGTCAGTTCATCCACCTGCTTGCGCGTATAACCTGCACAGCCCCTGGCATTGATACCGATAACAAGTTCCGCATTGTCAAATACCGGGAAGCCTTTTCCCTTAACAACATCGTTTAGTTCTACAAACTGCATATCAAAACGGGTGTCAGGTTTATCGGATCCATACAGGCGCATTGCATCAGCATATTGCATCCTTGGCACTTCCGGTAGGTCATATCCTTTTATTTCTTTAAATAAGGTCCGGATAAGCCCTTCAAATGTATGTAATATATCCTCTTGCTCAATGAACGACATCTCACAATCAATCTGTGTAAATTCAGGTTGTCTGTCTGCACGTAAATCTTCATCCCTGAAGCATTTAACGATCTGAAAATACCGGTCGAATCCAGAAACCATTAACAACTGCTTAAACGTTTGAGGTGATTGAGGGAGGGCGTAAAACTCACCTGCATTCATTCTGCTCGGCACTACAAAATCCCTTGCACCTTCCGGGGTTGATTTGATCAATACCGGTGTTTCTACCTCAATAAAGTCCAGTCCATCCAGATAACGCCGTACGGCCTGGGCAATTTTATGACGGATGATCATATTGTTGCGTACCGGGTTACGACGCAGATCTAAATAGCGGTACTTCATCCGCAGATCATCTCCACCATCTGTTTCGTCTTCTATTAAAAAAGGAGGTAATTTGGCTGCATTTAAAACCTCAAGTGCTGTTATTTTTATCTCCACCTCGCCTGTAGGCATTTTAGGATTTTTATTAGAGCGTTCTACTACCTGCCCACTGGCCTTAATCACAAATTCACGGCCCAGGTTGCGGGCGGCTTCACATAATTCACGGTTATCATCCATATTGAAAACCAATTGAGTGATGCCATATCTGTCACGGATGTCTATAAAGGTCATCCCTCCTAAATCTCTTGATTTCTGTACCCAGCCACACAGGGTGA
>CAMLDJ010000064.1 GCA_946478755.1 uncultured Pedobacter sp.
TAAGGTCATGGTGGCCAGACCGCCCGTATAGAGCACAAAGGAGCTTGTCCATAACGATTTGTTGATGGGAAACTGCAGGTCCCATAATAAGCCAAGGGCAACCGCTATTGTCCCTGTGCAGAATAGCCAGGCTACTTTGGTCGCATCATCAATGTCCCTGCGTTTTAAGTAAACTCCAACAAGTATTCCAAAAAGGCCGGTTGCAATAGCAGGGAGGGTGCTTAGGATACCTTCAGGATCCCATGTTTTTGAAGATTTCCAAAGGTGGGCTTCGGTAAGGATGCTGCGATCCAGCCATGCACCCAGGTTGGTTTCCTTCTCCAGATTGGGGTATCCCACTCCCGGTACAGGGACAAAAGTCATTAAGGCCCAATAAACCGCAAGTAGCGCAATAAAGATTTTAAATATTCTTCTTTCCCCGTTTTTAAGAAATATTATTGCCGAGATAAAAAAGACGACGGCAATGCGCTGTAGTACCCCTGGAATACGTACCTGTTTAAACGCATCGAGCGGCGCAGTAAAAACTTTAGGGTAGAGAGACAGGAATAGGCCAAGTCCAAATAGGATTAGCGCTCTTTTTAAAGCTTTTAATACGGTTTGTTTGTGTGTAGCGGCGTCGGCCTTTTTACTGCTCATCGCATAGGCGATCGATACGCCGACAATAAAAAGGAAGAATGGGAATATAAGGTCCGTTGGTGTGCAGCCATTCCAGTTCGCATGTTCAAGCGGCGCATAGATATGACCCCAATCTCCGGGATTATTCACCAGAATCATGGCCGCAACTGTTGCTCCTCTGAAGAAATCAAGTGATAATAACCTAACCGATGCGTGCTGTGCAATTTGAGATTGGTTCATAATTTTAAAAAATAGATACCGCTATTGCACCCAGCAATAGCGGTATGAATATACTAAAATTTATAACGAACAAAAGCTTCCATCGCTTCATATTCCGCTAAACCAAGGTTGTCATAAGCCTGCGCGGTTTCTCTGTTCCTGTCCTCCGCACGTTGCCAGAATTCCCTTGCGTCATCGCCCGGGAAAACTGCCCTGTCCTTTTGAGACTGGTGTTTAAAAATTGCAAATTTCTTTCTTTCAACTTCCTGCGGACTGAGTGGAACTGCCATTTCAATTTCGTGGGTCTCAAATTCCTGCCAGGCACCACGGTACATCCATAGCCAGCAATCTTTTACCCAGTCTTCGGTTTTAGCCAGGCGTCTTAAAGCATCTACGATGATGTTAAAGCAAACAATATGTGTTCCGTGCGGATCTTCAAAATCGCCTGCAGCAAATACCTGGTGTGGCTTTACTTTTTGCAGTAATTCCATCGTCAACACGACATCGGCATCGGTAACCGGATTTTTCTGGCTCTTACCGCTCTCATAGAATGGCAAGGCCATAAAGTGAATATGATCGTCATCCAGGCCACAATAACGTGCGCCGGCAATCGCTTCTCCCTTTCTGATCAGTCCTTTTACGGTTTGTATCTCGGGTGTATCGGTCTGGTTGGGTTTCTTTTGATCAGTAAAAGAACGCATATTCTGGTAAAGGTTCTTCAGCTTGGAAGTTTCCAGTCCCATTTTTTCAGAAAAATCGATATTGAACTCCACAAAACGTAAGGCATCATCATCCCAGACAGCGGTATTGCCGGAAGTTTGATAGGCGACATGCACATCTTGTTTCTGATCCACCAGGCGGATAAATGTGCCGCCCATGGAAATGACATCGTCGTCAGGGTGCGGAGAGAAAATGATGGAGCGCTTTTTAGCGGGCTCTGCCCTTTCTGGTCTTTGCGAATCATCCGCATTTGGCTTACCGCCCGGCCATCCGGTGATGGTGTGCTGCAGCTTGTTAAATATGTTGATATTGATGTTATAAACGGGGCCACGCTCAACGGCGAGCTGGGCCATTCCGTTATTGTTATAGTCGTCGTCCGTCAGTTTCAGTACCGGCTTATTAAGGGTATTGGCCAGCCATATCACGGCTTTCCGGGTTAATTTTTCGTCCCATATACAATCTTTAACCAACCATGGCGTATCGAAACGGGTCAGCATTGATGCGGCATCCTGATCTAAGATGAACTCGACATGCTCAGATAACTGCAGATAAGTAGCCGGAACCTCACTTGAGATTTCCCCTTCAACAGTTTTCTTGATAATTGGTGCTTTTTTCCTGTTCCAGGCCATAAGGATAATTTCCCTGGCTTTGAAAATGGTACCCACACCCATGGTAATTGCTTTTGTCGGTACAAAAGATTTACCGCCGAAATCTCGGGCCGCATCCCGTCTGGTCAAATCATCCAGGGTAACCAGGCGTGTGCCGGAATTTGGTGCAGAACCGGGCTCGTTGAAACCGATGTGACCTGTACGTCCGATACCGAGGATCTGAATGTCTAGTCCTCCCAGGTCTCCAATCTTTTTCTCGTAATCAAGGCAAAATGCAGGAATCTCCTCTAAACCCAGCGTTCCATCAGGAATGTTTACGTTATTCTTGTCGATATCGATGTGATCAAACAAGTTCTCATTCATGAAAGTAACGTAGCTTTGTGCAGCATTGGGCTGCATAGGATAATATTCATCCAGGTTAAAGGTGATCACATTCTTAAAACTCAAACCTTCCTCTTTATGCATCCTTACCAGTTCAGCATAAACAGCAATTGGTGTAGCTCCTGTAGCTAAACCTAAAACTGCCTGAGCATTATTTTTTTGTTTTTCCTTAATGAGGTCCCCAATACGACGAGCAACGCTAAGTGATGCTGCTTTAGGAGTTTCAAAGACAGAAACCGGCAATTTTTCAAAGCGAGTTTCTTCCAGAAGATTTAATCTAGCCATTAGTTTGTTCTTAAAATTTGTACGGAGCAGTAAATATAGCTACTCTGCTGACTTTATCAAATTTTTTAAGAAGTATATCTGACTTAATTTATCACTTGGATTATCAGAATTTAAAACTAAACGTTTACGCAAACGGTTGATCCTTCATAAGGATGACGTTTTAGCAAAATGTTTTATTAGGTAAAGATTTTAAACAACTATATTTAAATGCGATTAATCAATACGCCTTTGGGCGTATTGATCAGTGGATCATGAAGAAGAAAATAGGGATAAGTTATACGGAAGCCAATTTCCAAAACTATTGGAGCTGGTTTGGTCCTGAGGATCTCGGAGCGGATACAGAATTGATAGAACTTTCTTTTGAAAAGAACAACATCACGGATATGGAGAAATGCGATGGCTTTGTGTTAACGGGAGGCGTGGATGTGCTGCCTGCATTATTCGGCGGTGCCGCGGAATATCCTCATCAACCGGATGAATTTTTACCTCAGAGGGATGAATTTGAACGATTGATCTATGTTTATTCCCAGGAGGCAGGGGTGCCGGTATTGGGTATATGCAGGGGAATGCAATACATCAATATTCTGGAAGGGGGGAAGGTGTTTGAAGACAATGGGGAACAGATCAACCAGCTGCACAAAAAGGATGTGGAGGATAAAGTCCATGGGGTGGTTATTGATAAAGGAAGTTTGTTGTATGCCCTGACCGGTAAAGAAAGCGGGCTGGTGAATAGTGCGCATCACCAGGCGGTCAGGCCAGATAAGCTGGGCAGGAACCTGATGGTGAGTGCGCAGTCCGATACGGAAGATGGTACCATAGAGGCACTGGAATTTAAAGATAAAACAAACAAAGCCTTTATGCTGGGACTGCAGTGGCATCCCGAAAGGATAAAGGATAAGGAATCAAATGCCCTGTCTCAGACAATTAAAGAGGAGTTTATTAAAGCAGTCAGGGCGCACAAGCGGCAAATACGATAAACGCTATTTAAGGGAAACGTTATGAACTCAAACTGGGAAAAGATTTTTAACAGCATTCAGAAACAAGAGCGGCTGATTATAGGATTGATGTCTGGGACCTCCATGGATGGTTTAGATATGGCGCTTTGCGCGATTTCAGGTAGCGGAGCAGAAACCCGGGTGAGGTTGCTGGAATTCAAAACGGCTGAATATACAAGTGAATTTAAAGCAGAGATCAAGGCGATCTTTTCCAGAAGGGATGCCGATCTGCAGATGGTTTGTCTGATGAATGAGAGGGTTGGATGGTTACATGCTGAAATGATCCTGGAAGCGATAGCATCATGGAGACGGAAGCCGGAGGATATCGATGTGATTGCCAGCCATGGGCAGACTATTTTTCATGCACCCCGGTCATTGCATGGCTTAACCGGTTATCCGGATGCTACTTTGCAGATTGGAGACGGCGACCATATTGCGGTGAAGACAGGGATCATTACGGTGAGCGATTTCAGACAAAAACATATCGCAGCAGGGGGAGAAGGTGCTCCTTTAGCCGTTTATGGAGACTATCTTCTTTTTTCTAAAAAGAACGAGGATCGCATCATGCTGAATATAGGCGGCATCGCCAACTTTACCTATCTGCCTGCCGACAATGATGCGGCTAAGGTGTTTTCTACAGATGTCGGGCCCGGAAATACGCTGATGGACCAGTTTGTTCAGAAGTTTTATAAAGGGCTCTATTTCGATAAGGATGCGGCTATAGCCAGTTCGGGGAAAGTAAATGACCTGCTCCTGAACGAATTGATGCAGGCCAGCTTCCTGGATGCAGCTTTTCCGAAAACCACTGGCCCGGAACTCTTCAACCTTGACTACCTGGAGTCCGCACAAAGCAGATCCGGATCCTTGCAAATCAGTAAGGAAGATGTAATGGCCACATTGTGCAGCTTTTCTGCGAAGGTGATCATCAAGGCGATCGAGAAATGTTTTGGAAAAGAGACGGCTCCTGCTATTTACATTAGCGGAGGGGGGATGCACAATCCATTATTGTTACAGCAGCTGAAAACAGCACTTAAAAATGCAGCTTTTTATTCAACGGATAAGCTGGAAATAGACCCCGATGCTAAGGAAGCAGTTTTGTTTGCCGTTCTTGCAAATGAAACCCTGGTTGGCCAGAAAACCGACTTTGGCAACAGGCAAGGTATTCCTTCTGTTTACATGGGGAAAATCTGTCTGCCCGAATAAGTATTCCTGTTAACTATTTGCTTGTTTGTTAAAACAATACGCTCAAACGCATTGTTTAGCAGGACAAACCAAGTAAAAGTATGAAAAAACTTTACGCATGCAGGTGTCATAGCATCAGGCTGATCTTATGGGCACCGATCTTTTTGCTCATGCTTGTCCAGGTGGCAAGCGCACAGGTAAAACAACGCTACACATTGACGGGGCGCGTGACCGAGAGCCCATCAGGCAATGGCATTCCAGGTGTGGTAGTTAAAATACAGGGGACAAATCTGGCAATGGCGACAGCTGGAGATGGCCGATTTAATTTGGCTGTCGATCTTTCTCCGGGAACCTATCAGGTCGTATTCTCTTCAATCGGTTATAAATCTCAAACCCAAACAGTGCAGTTAAGCGGTAGTACGCAGGTTACGGTAAACGGAACGCTTACAGCTGACAACATTGGCCTGGATGAGGTCATTGTTACGGGTACCTCACAAGGAACCACCCGTAAGCAGATGGGTAGCTATGTGTCCTCCGTAAAGGGTGATGACCTGGTAAAAGCACCAAGCGGCAATGTCCTTTCTGCTTTGCAGGGGAAAGCCCCGGGAGCCCAGATCAGCCAGAACTCGGGCGACCCTGCGGGCGGGATGTCCGTGAGGCTCAGGGGCGTGAGTTCTGTGAATTCAGGATCGGACCCGCTGTATATCATTGACGGGGTAATTGTAAACAACGCTACCGCCAGGGTAACCAATACTTCAGCGAATTACGACGGTGGTGGAAGTGGTGTGGGTGGCAACGGAAACTTTGTAGGAGCCATTGGCCAAAACAGGATGGTCGACATCAACCCGAATGATATCGAGCGCATAGAGGTACTGAACGGGGCTGCGGCCGCAGCTATTTATGGTTCCAGGGCCAATGCCGGTGTGATCCAGATCTTTACCAAAAGAGGGGTAAGCGGTAAACCTGTACTGAGCTTTTCTACCAGCCTTACGACCAGCGATCTGCGCAAGCAGGTGGAGGTAAACCGGTCGCCGGTTAAATTTGGAGGTTCCGTAGATGAATTTACGCAGGATGTGATACAAACGTCCGGCTCTCCTGCTGCGCTGCTGACGAACACTACACCTGTAACCAGGTACAATTACCAGGATTATATCTTTCGGTCGGCCATTGGAACCGATAATACGGTGTCTCTGGCTGGCGGTAGCGAAAATACCAAGTTTTACACTTCTCTCGGCTTTTTCTCCAACCAGGGCATCATTAAAAATTCAGATTTTAAACGATATAATATGCGGGCGAATTTGGATCAGAAAATTACGGATTGGGCCAAAGTGACTGCCGGCTTCAATTATATTCATAGTGATGCCAATGAAAAGCCTGATGGCAATTCGTTTTTCTCCCCCATGAATTCGGTAACCATCATTGGAAATTTTCATGACATCTTTACCAGGGATGCCCTGGGTAATTTACGTTCCGTAGGTGAGCGTGGCCGGGTAAACCCTGTTTCTGTTATAGAAGACATCAAGCAAAGGCAAACAGTTAACCGTGTTATTGCAAATGCAAAGCTGGTATTAAATCCGGTTAAGAAACTTACGGTTGATTATACCATTGGTGTCGACAATACCATCCAGAACGGGACCACTTATATTCCTCCTTTTGCCTACAATGTAAGTACCGGCTTCTTTGGAGGCGGGGCAAGTTTGGATCCCAGCCTTAACGGTTATGCCAGTGCCGCAAATAATACAGCGACCTTATTTAATCATGAGTTGAATTTTACTTATGATACTCAACTGGCTGACCGGTTGCTTTCCACTACTCAGCTGGGCGGTTCTTATCAATATGAAAAAACCAACTATCTACTGTCTAACGGACGCGGACTTGCTCCATTTGTCGAAAGTGTAAACGGCGCGAGTACCATTTTGCCTAATAATGATGCACGGTTGCAGCAGGCCATTAGTGGTGCCTATCTGCAACAAAACTTCAAATATAAAGATCACTTATTCGTGACCGGTGCGGTACGTGTTGACCAGTCGACCGTTTTTGGAGAGAAAAACAGAACGAAAGCGTACTTGAAAGGAAATATCAGTTATGTGCTTTCCTCAGCCGATTACTGGAGCGGCCTCGGTGTTTCGGAATGGTGGGATACCTTCAAAGTCAGGGCTGCTTACGGGCAATCGGGTAATTTAACGGGAATAGGCCCGTATGAACGGTTCAACCAATATCTTTCTACATCCTATCTCGGTAAGACATCGTTGATTTCCAGAACCCAGCAAGCGAATGTGGACGTAGCTCCCGAAAGGCAAACGGAGCTGGAACTGGGAACAGATCTCTCCTTTTTTAAGAACAGGCTTGGCGTGGTTTTCAACTGGTACTCAAAAAAAGTTGATGAGTTGCTTGTTCCTGTCGTGATTGCGCCCACTACCGGTTACATCAGTTTATTGCAGAACAATGGTACGCTAAAAAATAAAGGGATAGAAATTATGATCACAGGTACGCCGTTGGTGATGAATGATTTTAAATGGAACACTTCCTTTATTTTTAACCGAAATAGAAATAAGGCCGAGGGTACCGGAGCTTTGCAGCTGATCACGACGAACGCCGGCGCCCCTGTGGCACTTATAAACGGGGAGCCGGTAGGGGTGTTTTACGGTACCTTTTTTGCCCGTAACGAAGATGGGAGCCTGCTGACCAATGCTGCAGGGATTCCTCAGTTGGAACGGGGGATTCAAAATTCGAGTACCACTTACACGGCGCAACGAGGATCTGATGGCTTACCATCTGGAACTACGCTGCGTAAGGTAATAGGTAATCCTAATCCTGATTATACCGCTTCTTTTATAAATGACTTCTCCTATAAAAAACTAAGCCTGCATATCCAGCTGGATGCTTCACAGGGTGCAGATGTATGGAATGCCGACTGGCGGACCCGTCAGGGCGTTGGTAATGGAAAGGTGGCTGAACAGGAACAGATGGGGATTTTACCACGTGGTTATGTCGCAGGAGTTTATGCTACAGAGGAATGGAGGATTGATGATGGTTCTTACGTCAAATTAAGGGAAATATCTTTGAGTTATAATGTCGGGACAGTGAAGTTTGCCCGGGACCTGACTATTAATCTAAGTGGAAGGAACCTGGTTTCCTGGGATGACTATAAAGGATATGATCCGGAACTGAACTCAGGTGGACAGTCAACTCTCCTTCGAAACATTGATTTTGGTTCAGTACCCATTCCAAGAACGTTCAGCTTGGGCGTACGTGCTAACTTTTAATTTAATTAAGGACAAAAATCATATTCTGATGAAACGAAATTATATATATAAGATAACAGGGGCCTTATTGGCACTCGTTATGATCATTTCCTGTAAAAAGGAATACACGGATCCCTCTGGTGCAAATGCTGATGATGTGCTGACCACGCCAAAAGGGCTGACAGGAGTAGTCGTAGGTTTGCAAAGATCGTATACAGTAGGCAGATTGGGCGTATATTTTAATTCGATATCGACCGCCGGGTTTGTAACCAACGAAATTCTGCTGATGAATTCAGGGAACATACCTGAACTGCAGCTGTATACTGGTGGGAGTAGTGTGGATGGCACTAACAACATTTTAACAAATTTGTGGACCTACAGCAACAAGATCATTTTTGATGCCGATAATGTGATCAGCAATTCGGCTAACCTGGCCGATAAGAGCTATGCCTCTGGACTTATTGCTTACGCAAGTTTGTATAAGGCGTTGGCATTGGGTAACCTTTCCCAAAACTGGGAGAATATACCTGCGGGCATTGGACAAAACGTAGGTTTTATAACCCGGATCGAAGGCTTTAACAAAGCCATAGCTACAATTGATAATGCCTTCGCCGTAATATCGGCAAACCCGATCAGTGCGAGTTTTCTGGCGAATATGCCTGCGGGGATTGATATCCAGAACACCTTATATGCGTTAAAGGCGCGTTATGCACTCTTCGCGGGGAATTATCCTGTGGCTTTGGCAGCGGCGAACAGTGTGGATCTGACCAAAAGGTCGACCTTCAACTTTGATGCACAGACCTTAAATCCGATATTCGAAATTGCGACTTCGACGAACAACGTGTTTCAACCAACCAATGCGAACCTCGGATTAACGGGTGCATACACCCCTGATCCGGCCGACAAGCGACTTGCTTTTTATACCGTGCCGGCGCCCACTGCGCCAACCGCCCGTTTAGGTGGCTTCGGCAGAACAAGTACAACCGCCATACCGGTATATCTGCCAGGGGAGATGACCTTAATTAAAGCAGAGGTCTATGCCCGCCAAGCTGCTCCTGATCCAGTTAACGCATTAATTGAACTGAACAAGGTGGTCACCAAAACGCCGGCAAGTGATCCTTTTGGAGTTGGAGCAGATTTGCCGCCGATAGTTGGGGCCTTAACCCCGGCACAGTTGTTACCATTGATCTATAAACACCGCAGCATTGAGCTTTATTTGTCTGGTTTAAAGCTGGAAGATATGAGACGGTTTGGATTGCCGCTTACAGATCGGAAAAGGAATTTCTTCCCTTATCCTTTTACAGAAAGAGATAACAATAGCAATACGCCTGCCGATCCGGCGTTTTAGCCTGTTCGTTAAACCGCCTCATGTTTTTACAAATGGGGCGGTTTTTTATTTTTACCAGGCAATCTACCTCCCTTTTCTAATATATCGTGTCCCTTTTTTAAGCAGCTTGCGTTTTTCTAAGCTGCTTAACTTGTTGTTTATGGTTGGATAGGATCAGCGTTCTGCTAGGGTTCGGGATAGGCTTGTAATTTGCTTGTTTATAAGTATATGCTAACCAGGTGTAAACTATATCAATGACCCTGTTATCACCCTGTTTGCACCCTGTTTAGACCCTGTTTACATATGGTTAATCCCGATCTCTATACAGGCTGAAAGTAGAGCCTATCCACCGCCTGTTAAAAGCCATTTATCTTAAAGGATCTGTAAGCTTTTTATACGGTAAGCATCTAGTTCAGCAGCCTGAGGGTCAAGTTCAGTAATTAGGTAATCTATGTTTTGCAGCGAAGCCACTTTTAACCTTAATGAAGTATCGAGTTTTTCGGATATGCATAGAATGGCGGCCTTCTTCGAGGAGTTTAACATGGTTTTTTTTAGTTGATTAATCTCCCAATCGGTATCGGTTAGCCCATCCTGGGGATGAATGGCGCTGGTTCCAAGCAGGCATAGGTCAGCATTGATCTCTGACAGCTGGTTGACCACATGGCCACCATAAGTTACCTGAGAATTTTTAGAGAACAGACCTCCGATCAGGATCACTTCAATTTTAGGGTATTTTGCAAGTTCAATGGCGACAAAAGGGCTGATGGTAAAGAAGGTGGCGTTTAGATTCTCGGGCAATTGTTTTACCAATTCTATCATGGATGTTCCTCCGCCTGTGACGATCACCATGCCGTCCTTTATTAAAGGGATGGTTTTTTTGCCGATGCAAAGCTTAGCGTCCTTGGCATACACTTCACTGTCATCAAAAGAAGATTGGTAGGACTTTGAAAGTGCACCGCCGTGTACTTTTGATAACTGGCCTTTTTCTGCCAGCTCCTGAAGATCCCGACGAATGGTGTCTTCCGAAACATTTAGCAGTTCAACAAGATCAGAGGTCAGCACCCGGTTGTGCAAGTTGATTTGGCGCATCACAAAGTCGTGCCTTTCTTTCTTAAGCATATAGAAATTTTTCAGCTAATGTAAATAAAAAACTGAGAAAACGAACTGCGGGCTTGTGCGTGTTTTTGCGCATTTAAATTTTGTTGTGTGTTCAAAAATAGTTGATTATTAGTTGCATTATGTAAAAAACATTTATCATATTTATAAAGGATTTATTTTAATGCGTGAAAATGCGTGTTTCAAATGTTGAATCCTGAAAAACTTAAACTAAACTAATTAATCAAAACAGCTTTTATGAAAAGAAAACTACTACTACTTTTTATGGGCATTTTTCTACTGCTGACACAGACGTTTGCACAGCAGATCACCGTGACAGGGAAGGTTACTTCCTCTAGTGACGGTTTGCCTATACCGGGAGCTTCGGTAAAAATTAAAGGAACCCAGATTGGTGGTCAGACCAGTGCTGCGGGAGCCTATTCTATTAGCGCAAAAAAGGGAGATGTGCTGATTTTCTCCTATATCGGATCTTTAACACAGGAAAGAACGGTAACCGGGACAACGCTTAATGTGGTACTTCAGGAAGATGACAAGGCTTTAAGTGAGATTGTTGTTGTTGGCTATGGTACACAGAAAAAAGCTAATCTGACAGGCGCAGTTACTTCAATTGATGTGAAGAAGACTTTGGACGCGAGACCGGTGGCAGATGTTGGAAGGGCTTTACAAGGTGCTGCTGCAGGCCTAAGTGTAATTGTTCCGAGTGGTGAGGTTGGTTCAGACCCCATCATTAAAATCAGGGGACAAATCGGCTCATTCAAGGGTGGATCTTCTCCTTTAATCTTGTTGGATAATGTCGAAATACCAAGTATTCAGCTGGTGAATCCAAGCGATATTGCTTCGATCACCGTGTTAAAGGATGCAGCTGCTTCTTCTATATATGGAGCGAAGGCTGCGTTTGGTGTAGTGTTGATCACCACTAAACAAGGATCGGGCTCTGACAAGCCTTCCATCAGCTATACCAATAATTTTTCCTTTCAAAATCCATGGAAAGAATTGAAGATGGGCGATGTAAATGCACTGAAGTATACCGTTGATGCGGCTGAACGTGTGGGGCTTACCACTCCACAAGGTGCATTTTATTACGTTGATCGTGCCAGTTATGAAAAAGCGGTAGCCTGGAAAGAAAAATATGGCAGTACGATCGGTCCCAATGATCCGACCGTGTTTGGAAGAGACTGGTATGTTCAGGGGGCTGGCCTAAAAATGGGTGTCAGAACTTATGATCCTTATGATATGATGGTGAAAGAATGGGCGCCTACCCAGCAGCACAATTTGTCAGTAGGTGGTTCGGCGGGTAAAACAACTTACAATATTGGCCTCGCTGCCTTGGATCAGAGTGGTATGATGAAGCCGGCTAAATCTGACCAGTTTACACGCTATAACGCCTCCTTAAGATTAACAAGTGAGATCAATAAGTTCATTACTGTCCGCGGTGGAGCAATTTATTCCAGAAGAAACAAAGATTATGCTTATGCGACAAGTTCAGTAACGGCAGATCCGTGGCTGTACCTTTATCGCTGGAGTTCACTTTATCCTTTAGGGAACGATGAAAATGGCGATCCTATCCGCAGCCCGGCAAGCGAAGTCGGAGCAGCGAATACGGCAAATATTCTTCAAAATTACATGAACATAAATCTGGGATCTACTGTCAATATTCTTAAAAACTGGAAGGTAGATTTTGATTATACTTTTTCTAATCAGGAGCAGAACTGGAAACGTCCGGGTACCCGGTTTACGGCCAGGAACTCCTGGGTAGCACCTAAGGCCAGATTGGATGCCAACGGCAATCCAGTGTATGTAAATGCTGAAGGGCAGCCGGTTTCGGGTCCTGGTGCTGGCGCTATTGCTGCTTATGATCTTTCTTTAGATACATATACATCACAGGGTTCAAATCCCGATCACATATACCGGTCGGCCGAGAACTATAACAACCATACCATTAATGCTTTTACGACCTATAATTTGAACTTGAAACAAGATCATGATTTCAAATTTATACTGGGATTGAACCGCGTTGCCGCGAATACAGAGTCGCAATATACCCAGATCACCAGTTTATCAGACATTACGAATCCTCAGTTTAACTTCGGAGTAGGAACGCAAACGGGTGGGGGTGCGGTGTTAAAAGAAGCGCAACTGGGTTATTTTGGGCGGATAAACTACGGATACAAAAACAAATACCTGTTTGAAGGAAACGTACGCTACGATGGTTCATCAAAATTTCCGACAGACTTATGGTGGAGATGGTTTAAATCCTTCTCGGCCGGATGGGTTGCCAGCGAAGAGAGTTTTATGGACTGGACTAAACCCACCTTATCGATGCTGAAGCTCAGAGGGTCATGGGGCTCTATCGGAGATCAGACTGTACCTAGCGGCTTATACATTTCCACTTTGCCAGGTGGTCAGTCTTCCTGGATCGGTGGTTCAGGTACAAGGGTAAATTATTTTGGTACGCCAACTGCTGTCTCCTCTGTTATTGAGTGGCAGGACATTGTAACCGCAAACTTTGGTGTGGATGCCGGCTTCTTTAATAATAGCTTAAATTTAACCTTCGATGTGTATCAGCGGAACACCGATAATATGATTGTGCCGGCTGAAGGAATCCCTTTAACATTTGGTGCAGGCGCCCCTGAAAGTAACTATGGTTCATTGAGAACAAGAGGTTGGGAGTTAGCCGTCGATTTCAACCATAAGTTTGAAAATGGTTTGGGTGTTAACCTGAGGGCAAACATTTCTGATGCGAAATCTACCATTACTGAATATGGTACACTTACGGGTGTGAACAGCAATTATGTCGGCAAAACTTACGGGGAAATCTGGGGTTATCGTACAGACAGGTTGTATCAACTGGACGATTTTGAACTTGACGGGAACGGAAAACCACAGTTGATCAATTTAACACCTGCCGAAAGTGCGAAATATGGCAAGCCAAATGGTACAGGTCCGGCGGCTTATAAATTGAAGGCAGGGCCAAATGGAGAGAAGCCTGTTTATCAGACTTTCCTGCAAAATTCGGCGAATTTCCGGTTTGGACCTGGTGATGTCAAATTTAAAGATGTAAACGGAGATGGTGAGTTAAATAACGGAAGTGCTATTCTAGACGACCACGGTGACCTGGAGGTGATCGGTAATTCTACACCAAGATATGAATATGGATTCAGGTTTGGAGCTGATTTTAAAGGCTTCGATATCAGTGCATTTTTCCAGGGAGTTGGCAAACGTGAAATGTGGGGTAACGGATTTCTGGCCATTCCGGGGTATAATTCCTCTGATGGCGCGATGCCTGCTGCTATTGTGGATAACTATTGGACGCCGCAAAATACGACTGCATTTTATCCGGCAGCTTATAATAATGCGGCCAGCAATTTAAATAACAATATGCAGATCCAGGACCGCTATTTGTTGAACATGGCCTATTTGAGGCTTAAAAACCTGACTGTTGGCTATACCCTCCCGCAATCTCTTGTTAGAAAAGTAAGTATAGGCTCCTTGAGGGTGTATGCTGCGCTGGAAAATATCATTACCTGGGATCATTTAGGTGATCTGCCGATCGATCCGGAAGTCATCAATGGGGTCTCGATGTGGGATACCGTGAACGATAATTATAATTCTAGCCGTACCGGCACCGGAATCCCTACTTTCAAAAGTGTTTCGTTTGGTGTTCAAGTAAACTTTTAAAAAATAAAAAGATGAGATATTCTAAATATATATACAGCCTGGCTGCAGTATCCATTTTATTTGCTTCATGTAATAAGGATCTGCTGGACAGACCGCCAGTTGACAAAGTTGTTAATGAAGAATTTTGGCGGAGTGAAGACGATCTGCGCCTGTATGGGAACGGATTTTATAGCAACTACTTTAATGGATATAGTTCTGGATTTGGTATAGATTATACGCCTGCAAGGGGATATAACTTTTCGGATGACGGAACTTCTAAAAATGTTCAAACTAATTTTGAAAGCAGTGTACCAAGCTCCCGCGGTTCAACATCTGAGATTGCCGCCTGGATGGGCACTTATGCAGGACCAACCTGGGATTTTGCCTGGGTACGTAAATCCAATATCTTTTTAGATCGTATAGAAAATGTGGCTAAGCCGAAACTTACCGAAGAAACCTATAAACATTGGACTGCAGTAGCGAGGTTTTTTAGAGGTTTTGAGTATAGTCGCCTGGTTAGCGTGTTTGGTGACGTTCCTTATTTCGACAAAGACGTGCTGGACAATGATCTGCCGACCCTCTATAAGGACCGTGACGACAGAGGTGTCGTAATGGATAAAGTGTACGATGACTTTAAGTATGTAATGGCAAATATGCGGGTAAATGATGGGGCGCAGTTCCTCAATAGGTATATAGCTGCGGCTTATATTTCCAGGTTTATGCTGTTTGAAGGGACATTTCAGCACTATCATGGACTGGATGCTGCGCGGTCAAAAAAATATCTGGAGTTTGCCGTCGAGGCAGCGGATTTTGTCATGAGCAGTAACAAATGGAACTTTACGCGTGATTTCAAATCTTTGTTTTCATCGGAGAGTCTTTCAGGACACTCTGAAGTGCTTCTTTACAGGGCCTATGATGCAGCCTTAAATTTAACACATAGCATCGGCTCCTATAACAATGGAACAGAAACGCTGGTTTTTGACCCTAACCTGGCCTTAATAAAATCCTTTATTGTTAATGATGGTAAAGTATGGCAGAGTTCTGATCTGGCAGGGGCAAAAACATTTACAATTGCAGATCTGGTAAAGACCAGGGATCCCCGTTTTGAAGCTTCCTTTATAGATACCGCGCTGGCTTCGTCGGCAACGTTGCTGTATACCTATAAGTTTGCATCAAGGGATGCCATCACCTATATCGGAAAGACCTATCCCGCGGCATGGGGTAGTAACACAAATACCAGTGATGCCCCTGTGATGCGGTTGGGAGAAGTGGTCTTGAACTGGATAGAAGCAAAAGCAGTCTTGGCGGCGTATCACGGTGGTATAGCTGTTAGCGACGCCGATCTGACCAGATCAATTAATGCGATCCGTAGTCGGCCGCTGGATGCCGAGGCGGTTTCGAAGGGTGTGCAGAAAACTGCTCCGCTTACTTTGGGGACGATGCCAAATGACCCGGCGCGTGACGCCGATGTGCCTGCGCTGATTTGGGAAATTCGTCGTGAAAGAAGAATGGAGCTGGCCTTTGAGCACTCGAGGTTACTGGACCTGAAACGCTGGAAGAAACTAAATTACATGAATTTCAATGCCGATCCCGATCATTTTTTAGGGCCATGGGTAGATGTAAAGAAAGAAATTCCAAGCTATTTAACGCCTGCCAATGTCAATAAGGTAAGGGTTAAGAAAGCAGACGGCACCGTGGTTGCCTATAATGGAAGTAACGCTGATGCAATGGTTGGATACTGGATGGTTGAAAATGCGGCAAACAGGAACGCATTTACGGACCGTTCGTATCTGTCTCCGGTAGGCCAATCTCAGATTGTTCAATACCAGGAAAAAGGTTATAAATTAACGCAGACCAAGCTTTGGTAAGCCATTTATAGTTTATTTGATTTTGAAAGGGTGCTCATTTCGGGCACCCTTTTTTGTTGTGGTTGATCTTAAAGTACCGTGGCGCCTTAAAGAAATGTTAAATGTTGAAATTGGTGTGAACAATTTATACACCCAATTGTTCTACTTCTGTTACCCAGCTCTTTAAAAGTCAGGTTAATGTTTTTGTGTTGTTCCCCGATATCACGCTGTTCGCCAGAAAGATTTGTGTTGTTAAGAACAGGTTTTTGCTCATCACCTTATACCAGCTTAACCAGTAACCAAAACTACCACGTACTTAAATCAATCTATATGAAAAGAAAACTACTCATGTTATTTCTGGGTACTATTCTGCTGTCGATGCAGGTTGTTGCACAACAAATAACAGTCACCGGTAAGGTGACATCGGCAAGTGACAACGCGCCGCTACCTGGAGTGTCCGTGAAAATTAAAGGGAAAACCGGCGGGACAACTACAGATCCCCGTGGGAATTATGCCATTGCTGTCCAAAGCAATGATGTGTTGGTTTTCAGCTTTATCGGTACCCTATCACAAGAAGTTGCGGTAAATGGTGCCAAGGTCCTTAACGTTAAGTTGGCAGAGGATAGCCGTGTTTTAAATGAAGTGGCGGTAACGGCATTTGGTGTAAGACAGGAAGTAAGGGGCCTTGGGTTTTCTACACAGAATGTGAGGGCCCAGGAGATCGTTGAATCGCAGCAGCCCAATGTTGTAAATGCATTGCAGGGAAAGGTGGCCGGCGTTCAGATTACAAATTCCAGTGGTGCTGCGGGAGCTTCTGCCAATATTATGATCAGGGGAGGAAGCTCACTGAGCGGAAGTAATCAGCCATTATTTATTCTGGACGGTATACCGATAGACAACAGTACACCTGTTTCTCAGGGCGGATTGGCGGCTCCGGTAGCGCCTGCCTCTAACCGGGCCGTAGATATTAATCCTGAAGATATAGAAACGATTACTGTACTGAAGGGACCCGCTGCCGCCGCGCTCTATGGGATCCGGGCCGCTTCGGGAGCCATCGTCATCACCACTAAAAAAGGTGCAGGAGGAGCCGCAAGAATAACTTATCAGAATAATTTTTCTTTTGATCATATCAATAAGCTGCCCGACCTGCAGTCTCAGTATAAACAGGGTGAACAGGGAGCCTACAACGTGACCGCTTTAGGCTCCTGGGGTCCAGCCTTTTCTTCTGGCGAACAGGTTTATGATAATCTGGGAAATATTTTTCAAAACGCCTTTGCCCAAACCCATGATGTTTCTGTGAGTGGCAGTTCAGAGCAATCACATTATTATACTTCAGGTTCCTATTTGGAGCAAGGATCGATTATCGACAATTCAACTTTCGGGAAGAAGTCGTTCCGGGTAAATGCAGATACTAAAGTCGGAGAAAAACTAACCATAGGGGGAAGCGCCAATTACATCAGGACAGACAGGAACTATTTTTCTCAGGGAAGTTTCAACGGAATTATGGGCGCCTTAACCTGGCCCCGTAACCTGGATATGAAAGATTACCTGAACCCGGACGGGTCCCAAAAGATCATCAACTCCACCGGTACCGATAATCCTTACTGGACGATCAGGAACAAGCCCTTTGTGAATAAAGTAAACCGGTTGATCGTTCAAGGTAACCTCGATTATAATCCTCTTAGTTTCCTGAATTTTACGTACAGGCTGGGCACCGACTATTACACTGAGAATTTTAAATCCATAAGAATGCCGGGTACATTGGAACCAGCGGTTCTTGGTGGGGCTTTAAATCAATCGGTAGCCACCAATCAAATCACGACCTCGACTGCGATTCTAACCGCTAAAAAAACGCTGGCCTCAGATTTTAATTTTAGCCTTTCGGTAGGTAATAACATCGAGGTAAGTGCTTTGCAAACTTCAACCTCTACTACAGTTAATTTTTTAGACCCATCATTTGCCAGCATCAATAATTCAAAGCCAAGTGATAGAACAACTTCAGAAAGTTTGTTGCGCAGACGAATATTTAGCTGGTTTGGCGATTTTAATGTCGATTGGAAGGGGATTGCCTATGTGAATTTTAAAGGCCGCAACGACTGGTCTTCCACCTTGCCTGTAAAGGATCAGTCATTCTTTTATCCTTCCATCAGTACGGCAATAATTTTTACGGACCTGCTGAAGGAACTCGGGACCAAATCTGACGACCGGGTTTTTTCGTATGGTAAGATCAGGGCTGCCTATTCTAATGTAGGTAAAGACGCCCCTCCATATGCACTTACCACCTCACTGGCTACTTTAACCAATGATTTTACGATCAATCCAAGGGGCTTTATCATCAATTCGAATAACGCTTTCGGCAATCCCCTGCTGGTGCCGGAGTTCACACGGGCGTTCGAAGCTGGTGCAGATTTGAGGTTCATTAAGAACAGGCTGGGTATTGATATTACCTATTATTCCAGCAAATCGGATAACCAGATCTTACAGTTACGTACACCACCTTCCTCTGGTTCTTTTTTAGCCACACTTAACGGGGGGTCCATTAGAAACAAGGGAGTTGAGGTCGTTTTAAACGGAAGACCGATTGATGGCCAGGATTTGAAATGGTCAGTAGATGTAAATTTCGCGCGTAATACCTCCGAGGTAAAGGCCTTGCCGGCTAAAATTGACCGGATAGAACTGTCCGATGCCTGGGCGGCATCCAATGTAGCCCAGGGAGCAGCTTTTTTGGGCGGCAGTCTATTTGGCATCAATGGAAACGTTTGGAAGCGAAATGACCAGGGACAGCTTTTATTGACTAACGCAGGATATCCACAAGTGCAAACTGCCCTGGCCAACATAGGCGACAGGAACCCTGATTTCACCATGGGGATTACCAACACATTTAACTATAAGAATTTTATGTTCTCATTTATGATTGACGTACGCTCAGGTGGACAGGTATTTAATGCCACAGAAAATGCTTTGGTGAGATCAGGCTTAAGCCTTAAAACCCTCGATCGTGGGACGAGGGTGTTTGACGGGATCATCGAATCTACTGGTGCTCAAAATACCATAGCGGTTCCCTTAAATCAG
This sequence comes from uncultured Pedobacter sp., assembly GCA_946478755.1. The sequence continues at coordinate 19,270 of CAMLDJ010000064.1, forward strand.
AATTATTATCAAACCATTTATGCCAATCAGGGATACGATTTTGTGGAAGACGGTGGCTGGACCAGGTTAAGGTATGTTACATTGACCTACAACATGCCTGCGAAATATCTGGAGAAACTAAAACTTAAAGGACTGTCATTTACCGCTACCGGTCGTAATCTGATTTTAATCACCAATTACTCAGGTGTGGACCCCGAAGTTTCGGGCAGTGGTGCTGGGGTCGGCGGAACAGGCTCTTTTGGGTTTGATAACCTTGGCGTTCCTGCCACCAGAGGCTTTGATATCGGTTTAAAATTAACATTGTAAGCGCATTGATTATGAATATGACATATAAAAAAGGGATCGCCTGCCTTGTTTTAGGGGTGTTTCTTTTGTCCAGTTCTTGTAAGAAATTTCTGGAAGTGAATGTAGATCCAAATAACCCAACAAAAGTAAGTGCCGCAAACCGGCTGGTCGGTGCGATTACCACCTCAAACGGAGCTGCCTTATGGCGTGGGGAGCGGGAAATTGCAGGTGTAACCCAGTATGGGGTCACCAAATTATTAACTGGCACCAACCTGAACGCGGAAACCTGGCGATTTACTTCGGCTTACTTTGCCTGGCAAAATACTTACGTATTCACCATGCCAAATTGCATTGACCTCATTAATCTGGGGGAGGAGGAAGGCAATCCACATTTTGTTGGGGCTGGAAAAACCTTATTGGCGATGAATTTTGGGCTGCTGACGGATCAGTATGGTGCTATTGTGATCGATGAGTTTTATAATGGAAAGACTCAGCTCTCTTTAACACCAAAAATGCAGGATCAGCAAACCGTTTATCAGCGCATAGACCAATTGCTGGATGAAGCCATAACCGCATTTAATAATCCGGCCAATGCAAGTGGATTAAATTCTGCAGGGGGAGACATCATGTACCAGGGAAACGTGGATAAATGGAGGCGTTTTGCCTGGGCGCTGAAGGCAAGATATTTAAATCATCTTACGAAAAAAACATCTCTTTATAACCCCACTAAAATCCTCGAAGCCTGTGCGAATGCTTTTAATCAGGATGGCATGGATGCAGAGTTTCCTTACCTGGCGAACGGTTTGCCAACAGATGAAAATCCCTGGTTTAGCTGGGGTGGTTTTGTGGTGCCCCCTGGTTCGACCCCGGATCAGGCCGTATATAACCCGAGGTACTTTGCCTGGAGCCAGTTTTTCGTCAATATGCTTACCAGTTTGCCTGTGACCAATACTCCACTTCAGGATCCCCGGATCAGCAAGATCATGCAACCCGCACCCTCGGATGGGCAGTACCGTGGTTTAAGGCCAGGTGGTGGGCTGGTCGCCGGACAGGGCATCCTGGCAAATGGACAGAATGGGGATGCGACAAAAAGGAACGCCAATGATTATGGTCTTTTTAGCAACAGCGGCTTTTATACCAGGGAAACCTCACCCTTTCCTTTTATTACTTATTCGGAGGTTAAACTGATAGAGGCAGAGGCCCGTTTGAGATCAGGAGATATTGGGGGAGCCCTTCTTGCCTATGAGGAAGGTGTGAAGTCGAATATGCGCAAACTGGGGGTCAGTGGTCCTGAAATAACGGCTTACTGGACAGCGCAGGTGGCGGACGGCTTGAATGCGCATTTTGCGAATCTTACCCAGGGCTTAAGTCACATTATGAGGCAAAAGTATATTTCCTTATGTTTGAATCCGGAAACCTGGGTGGACATGCGGAGGTCAGATTTTAGTCAGGCGATATACGGACCGTCACTGCTAAGGCCTTTGAACCTGAATAGCGTTGTATTTGATGTGAACAATCCCAATCAATGGATACGGGCCATGGTATACGAAAGCAATGAACAAACCCGAAATCCAGACAATGTAGGCGACAATTCGGAAAGATACCGCTTGTTGACGCCTTTATGGTGGGATACAGCTCCCTAATCTTATTTGACAAATGATAAAGCATAAAAACTTAATCTTATTTCTGCTTTTACTAAGTAGCACTGCCGCTCTTCAGGTAAGCGCGCAGGCTACTTTTAGAGTTTTTGAAAAGCCAATTATCTTCGATGCCGAAAGGAAGCAGCTTTCGCTGGAGTACCTGGAAAAACGACACGGTCTGAAGCAGGTGGAACCCAGTATTAAGCCCCGGATGATTGTGCTGCATTGGACAGCCATACCCACCATTGAGCAAACGTTTGACGTTTTTAATAAATCAAGACTGCCTGGCAGCAGAAAAGAGATTGCTACGGCGAGCGCGCTTAATGTGTCTTCCCAATATTTGGTAGACAGGGATGGAACGGTCTTCCGCCTGTTGCCGGACACTGTTTTTGCGAGACATGTGATTGGGCTTAACTATTGCGCCATTGGCGTAGAAAACATTGGGAGTGACAAAAATCCACTGACGCCCGCACAATTGGCGGCCAATGAACAACTGATCAGGTACCTTAAACGTAAATATCCCATTGAATATGTGATTGGGCATTATGAGTATACCCGGTTTAGGTCGACCAACCTTTGGAAGGAATCGGATTCAGGGTATAGTACCGAAAAAACAGATCCCGGGATTGATTTTATGAAAAGGATCAGGGCGCAAATCAAAGATTTAAATATAAAAGGTGCTCCGGAGCCATAAACAAGCGGCGCGGTATTATAATTATTTATATTTTTGCGTCATGGCAAATTTTA
>CAMLDJ010000065.1 GCA_946478755.1 uncultured Pedobacter sp.
GTGTGTTGTTATTGTGTGATGCTTTTGAGGGCGCAATGCCTCAAACCCGTTTCGTTACTCAAAAGGCTTTATCTTTGGGTTTAAAGCCAATTGTAGTGGTAAACAAGGTAGATAAAGAAAACTGTCGCCCTGAGGAAGTTTATGAGCAGATCTTTGAGCTGTTCTTTAACTTAGAGGCTACAGAAGATCAGTTAGACTTTCCGGTTATTTATGGTTCATCCAAACAAGGATGGATGAGCACGGACTGGAAAGTGCCTACAACGGATATCTTTGCACTTTTGGATACGGTAGTTGCAACTATTCCGCCGGCACCAACCAATGATGGTACGTTACAGATGCAGATCACTTCTCTTGATTATTCATCTTTTGTAGGCCGTATTGCCATTGGTCGTGTACATCGCGGTATAATCAAGGAAAACCAACCGGTAACGTTAATTAAACGTGATGGCAAGATGGTTAAATCAAGGGTAAAAGAATTATATACTTTTGAAGGCCTGGGCAAGATCCGCACTCAGGAAGTAAAATCCGGTGATATCTGTGCGGTTGTTGGGATAGATGGTTTTGATATCGGTGATACTATTGCTGATTTTGACGCGCCGGAACAATTGCCAGTTATCAAGATTGATGAGCCGACCATGAACATGTTGTTTACCATCAACAACTCACCATTTTTTGGTAAAGAAGGAAAATTTGTTACTTCCCAACGCATCAGGGAACGTTTATATAAAGAGATGGAGAAAAACTTAGCCCTTAAAGTGGTTGAGACAGAATCTCCTGATTCTTATCTGGTATATGGAAGGGGTATCCTGCATTTATCCGTATTGATCGAGACTATGCGTCGTGAGGGGTATGAGATTCAGGTAGGTCAACCACAGGTTATCGTTAAAGAAATTGATGGTAAAAAATGTGAGCCGATTGAGACTTTGATCGTAGATGTACCGGGGGAAGTTGCCGGTAAAGTTATTGAACTCGTAACCCAGCGTAAAGGCGAGTTGTTGGTTATGGAGCCCAAAGGCGACTTACAGCACTTAGAATTCGAGATTCCTTCACGCGGTATTATAGGTTTAAGGAACAATGTGTTGACTGCAACCGCCGGAGAAGCGATTATGGCGCACCGTTTCAAAGCTTATGAGCCCTGGAAAGGAACGATCCCTGGCCGGATGAATGGTGTATTGGTATCTATGGACAAAGGTAATACCACGGCTTATTCAATTGATAAATTACAGGACCGTGGCCGTTTCTTTGTTGATCCGGGTGTTGATATTTATGAGGGTCAGATCCTTGGTGAGCACATCCGTGACAATGATCTGGTGATTAATATTGTTAAAGGTAAGGCGCTAACCAATATGCGTGCTTCTGGTACGGACGACAATACACGTATTGCCCCGGCGATTAAATTCTCATTGGAAGAAGCAATGGAGTATATTCAGGCTGATGAATACATTGAGATCACCCCTGCGAGTATGCGTTTACGTAAGATCTATTTAACAGAGAATGAGCGTAAAATCAACGCTAAGAAATTTGTTTAATATAGCTTAGTCAGGCATTTACCAAACGGCTGTTTCGTTAACCGGAACAGCCGTTTATTTTTTACGGGCTGTTTTTATTCATTTGAGCGCTTTTTTATCTGCACCGGATGCTTACATTCAAGTAAATATTTACATTTGTAACCTTTGTTATTTATATCCAAAACCGATACTTTACAAAATAAATTGATTAATGGAGGAGAAATCAAACGAACATGTTATCTCATATTACAATGAACATGTAAAGAACAAATTAAATGACTATATCCGGGTCAATCCACGGATTGAAGAGGCTTGGGCCACCATTGTTAATTACGCACCGGTAAAACCTTTAAGGATTCTTGAAGTTGGTTGTGGAATTGGGAGCATTTCATTCAGAATGAGTAAGCATTGGCCAGAGGCTCGGATTACAGGGCTTGACATCAGTACCCATTCTATCCAGATTGCAAAGAAGTTGTTTGCGGGTTCCAATCTTAACTTTCAAAGCGGCATATTAACTGAAGATTCTTTCGATGAGAAATTTGATCTGATCATTTTTATGGATGTTTATGAGCATATTGCTATAGCGGATCGCCCGGTTGTGCATGCGGCACTTGCCAAGTTGTTAAACAATAAAGGCAGGTTATTTCTTTCTGTACCTACGCCACATAACTTAAAATGGTGTTTAAAACACAGGCCAGAAACTATGCAGCCCGTAGATGAATATATTTCTTTCGAAGTGATTGGTAAACTGGCAGCGGATACAGGAACTGAAGTGCTGCTTTACCAAATCAGAGATATTTGGAACCAGGGAGATTATACACATATTGTTGCTGAAAAGAACAATGATTTTGAAGCCGCCTTTTTTCAACCTAAACCGGTAAATTTCCAGCAGAAATTAATGCGGATTTTTAATAAAGGAATATACAAAGTAGGAAGTACATTGCGCCGTGCCGCCGTACGCAGTAAGTTGAAATAGTGTCTAACACAACCGGTCTTAATGAATTTACTACAGAAGCAGGGCTTTTACAATAGCATCATTATGTATGCAGGAACGGCACTCGGGTTTTTGAACCTGATCATCCTGTTCCAACGCATACTGACAAAAGAAGAGATCGGCTTTTATGCATTAATGATTGCTGTTTCAGGTTTGTATGCTCAAATTGCTTCACTTGGGATTAATGGCGTAATCCTGCGGTATTTTCCCGTATTCCGGACGGAAGATAAATCACATAAGGGATTTATTACCCTTGTTGCAGGATGGACTTTGATTAGTTTCTTGGTTTTTACGCTGCTGTTTATCCTATTTAAAGGGTTTGTAATGCGACATTATGAAGGAAAATCCGGTGCTGGATTAATGGTTGAACATTATTACTACCTGATCCCGATTTCCTTTTTAACACTACTGTTTACGGTTTTGGAAAGCCTGGCGCGGACAGTTTTTAAGAATATCTATTCCGCGTTCCTAAAAGAAGTGTTGCTTCGTTTTATAACAAGTATCACCGTTTTGCTGATGGCTTCGGCTGTATTGGATTATAATGTTTTTTTGACAGCCTACCTGTTTGCAAATGCATTGATTGTAGGCCTGCTTTGGTATAATATTGCAAGTGGCCGCCATTTTAAAATGGACGGTATCTCGGCTGAAATTCTTGCAAGGAAGAAAGAACTTTTAAACTATGGCCTATTCTCCGTGATCAGCGGAGGTTCTTTTGGCCTGGTGCAAAATATGGCTGTTTTAATGCTTAGCGTTTTGGCCGACCGCTCGCTGGAGCTCGTCGGTATATATGGGACATTTTTTGGAATTGCTGTGTTTATCAATCTGCCGGCGAAAGCCCTTGGCCGGACATCTTACCAGATCGTTTCTGAGGCATGGGCACAGAATGACCTGAGAAAGATAGACCGGATCTATAAAAAGACTTCCATGGTGCAGTTCATCATTGGCTGCCTTCTCCTGATCGGCCTGATCGTTAATTATGATCATATCCTGACTTTAATGAACCGACCAGAATATGCACAATACTTCTGGGTATTTGTGTTGGTTGGTTTAACCTTCCTGGTTGACATTACAGGTGGATTAAACGGTCAGATCATTAACCTTTCTAAATATTATAGGTATACCACTAGCCTGGTCACAATGGCTGTATTTGTATGCGCTTTTCTAAACTGGCTGCTTATTCCGCATTTCGGGCTATTAGGTGCTGTGATCGCTTATCTGATGGTGATGTTTACTTTAAACTTTCTGTACTGGCTGTTTATCAAGGTAAAATTTAAGCTTCAGCCTTTTGGGTGGAGGTACCTTATTGTTATGCTTATTTCGATGTTTACCTTGGCTATAGGATTATATATTCCAAACATTGACTTTATGCCCGTTGATATTTTAATCCGCTCGGCTATTGTAACCGGGGTCTTTGTTATCTTAATTTTAACTACAAAGGTCTCTGAGGATTTTAATGCTTTATATCATCATATCCTTGGCAGGGTAGGATTTAAATAAAGAAGCCTTATTTTTAGCAGTTTTCCATTGCATTTTAATAGCGAATATGAAGAATTATAATCTCTGCATTATCAAGCCAAGTAAGTCTGCCTTTTCTGAAACATTTATCCTTGAGCATATTAACAGACTCAAGGGTAATAAAAAGGTGCTGTATGGAGGAGATTTTCCTTTATATGATGATGCGGGGGCCTTTCTGATACGATCTAAATTTGGACTAATGAGTTATTTAATTCAAAAAAGGATTTTTAAAAAGCAAAATATTCAGGTTAGAACGAAGGCCCTGGTTCGTTACTTAGTTAAGGAAAAAATTGATGTTGTTTTGGCAGAGTACGGAATGGTAGGGGCGATGGTTACTGATGCCTGTAAGATGGCGAATGTTCCACTGATTATCCATTTTCATGGTGCCGATGCCCATCATATTCCTACAGTACAGAAATATAAAGAAGGGTATTTGAAAGCTTTTGAATATGCAACGACAATCATTGGTGTTTCTAAGGATATGATCAATAGTCTTCGCAAATTAGGTGCGCCCGATGATAAATTGGTGCTAAATCCGTACGGGATTAATACGGAGCGTTTTCGTAAGGGCGAAACTCAGCAGGGACAAAACTTTACGTTTATTTTTGTTGGAAGATTTGTTGCTAAGAAATATCCACAGGCCATTGTAAATGCATTTTTTTCAGTTTCAAAGCAGTTTCCTGAAGCCAAATTGATCATGGCCGGAGATGGGCCTTTGTTTGAAGAAACGAAAGCCTTAAGTGTGCAGCTGAATTTATCTGATAAGATTACTTTTACAGGAGTGGTTTCTTCGGATAAGATCAGCGAACTAATGAAGCAAAGTTCCTGCTATGTTCAACATTCGGTTACAACTCCTGATGGAGACATGGAAGGGACACCGAATACCATCCTTGAGGCTGCTGCTACAGGATTGCCAATTGTAAGTACACGCCATGCTGGCATAAAGGAGGCTGTTTTGGATGGACTTAGTGGTTTTTTGGTCGATGAATATGATGTTAATGGTATGGCAAACCGGATGATTCGAGTTGCGGGCTTAAATACGGAAGCATTGCAGGAAATGGCGCGAGTAGGCCGTACACATATTCTTCAGAATTATAACATTTCCGATCAGATTGGTAAATTGGATGCAATTATTGCTAAGAGTCTTCGTTTAAATTAGATTCTTGTAACTTTTAGGCTCAGAAAATCAGTTACAATAATTAGATTTGAATCATCAGGTTAATACAGTATTTAATGTTTTAATAGTCATCAAATTTATTGCAGATGCAGAATTTTGCTCCCATTGCTCTTTTTGTTTACAATCGTCCTGAGCATACGCGCAGAACCCTCAATTTTCTTCAAAAGAATTATCTTGCGGAAGACTCCAGGTTGTTCATTTTTTCTGATGGTGCGCGTAGTGGCGAAGAGGATAATGTGAAGGCGGTAAGGGAACTGGCCAGTAACGTTACCGGATTTAAGTCCGTTGAAGTTGTAGCGCGGGAACGAAATTATGGACTGGCGAACTCGGTTATTGATGGGGTTAGCAGGTTATGTACCACTTATGGAAGGGCAATTGTACTGGAGGATGATGTGCTGGCTTCACCTTATACCCTGCAATATTTCAACGACGCACTGAATAAGTATAATGATGTGGAAAAAGTGATGCATGTTACCGCATATATGTATCCGCTCCCAGCTGCGGATCTGCCTGAAACTTTTTTCCTGAGAATAGCCAGCAGTCAGGCCTGGGCTACCTGGGACAGGGCCTGGAAAAACTTTGAGCCCGACATCGATCTGCTTATTGGCAGATTTGATGAGCAGTCCAGATATCAGTTTGAGCTTGAAGGAGGAATGAATTTCTGGAAACATATGATGGAATTTAAGCATAGAAGAAATAATTCCTGGGCAATCAGATGGTACGCATCTGTTTTTTTAAATAAAGGACTGTCAGTGAACCCGGCCCTATCGCTGATAGAAAATATTGGCCATGACGGCTCGGGAGTTCATTCGGGAGTAAGTACGATCTATAAGGGAAAAATTAATAGTTCACGGATCACCCAATTTCCGAACGATCTTGTGGAGTACAAACCGGCTTACCAGGTGGTTCGGCATTTCTTGAAACACAGAAAGGGGACCTACCTGCAACGAGGGCTTCGCTATCTGAATCATGTGCTCACAAAATTTAAAATGAAGCATCCATAACGCATAAAAGGAGGAGCAGATTGAAGGTAGTACATCTGAATACGTATGAAGGAAATGGTGGCGCAGGAAGAGCCTGTTTAAGGCTGAATGATGCACTCAACGCAGCAGGCGCATCGTCTGAAGTAATGGTGTACTTTCAATTTAAGGAAAGTACCAGAACAGGCACCCTCAGTAAAAACCTCTTGCAAAAAGCAAAAGCAATTTTTAACATTCTCGCCGAACGATACCTTTCTAAAATCGTTTCAAAAGCTATGAAAACACCGTTTTCTATACAATGGTTTGGGCGTTCGGTAATTCATCACCCTCAGGTAAAGGATGCAGACATCATTCATCTGCATTGGGTAAACCATGGATTTCTTTCGCCTAAATTTCTTGCCCAGCTGGACGAGCTTGAAAAACCCGTGGTATGGACTTTTCACGATAGCAATGCCTTTACCGGTGGCTGCCATGTGCGGTATGATTGTGAAAATTATCACAAGGAATGTGGTTTTTGCCCCCTGCTCAGGTTTAGTGGTAAGAACGACCTTTCCCATAAAAACTGGTTGCGTAAAAAGAAAGCCTACTCGGAACTCAACTGCCATATTGTTGCGCCCAGTAACTGGATGGCCAACTCTGTAAAATTAAGCAGTTTGATGGGTTTTAGGGCAGTTACAGTAATTCCAAACACTATTGAAACCCAGGTTTTTAAGCCTTATGTGAAATCAGAAGCTAAAAAAATACTGAAGATCAATCCTGATAAGTTTGTAATGATGAGTGGATTTATGCCCTCGAAGAACGACAAGCATAAAGGGACCTCTTATCTTATTGATGCACTGAATGATCTGTCAACAAGACCGGGCATCGTTAAGGAAAATATTGAACTGGTTATATTTGGCAATAAAGACCAAGTTGAGCTACCAGAATTTCCGTTCAAAACCACCTTTTTAGGTTCAATAAATAATGATGAACATCTGGCAAAATGCTATTCGGCGGCAGATGTCTTTATAGCTCCTTCCCTGGAAGATAATTTGCCCAACACGGTAATGGAGAGCCTTGCTTGCGCCACTCCGGTGGTCGCCTTTAAAACAGGGGGGATTCCTGATATGGTAAAGCACCTGGAAAACGGATATTTGGCCGAGTATAAGTCGGCCGAAGACCTGGCTACTGGTATAGAGTGGCTGTACCATGACGAGAATGCCCCTGACATACAGAAAGAAGCACGAAGAACAATATTAATTCAATTCTCTGAAGCTGTTATTGCCGAAAAACACTTATTATTGTATCAGTCTCTCATTGATCTCCAACCGAAATAATTAGTTTAAGTCGAATGCAGCCAAAGTTAAGTGTCGTCACTATCGTTTATAATAATGTGAGGGATATTGAACGCACAATGCTTTCTGTCCTGAACCAGACTTACCCCAACATAGAGTATATTATTATCGATGGTGGATCTGCTGACGGAACAAAAGATGTCATCTATAACTACAAATCAAGGTTAGCGCAGTTTATTTCTGAGCCTGATAAAGGAATCTACGATGCGATGAATAAAGGGCTTTCCCTGGCCACGGGTGATTATGTGCTATTTATGAATTCGGGCGATGAGCTGTACGCACCGGAAACGGTTGCTGAAGTATTCGAGACGGCAGCTTCAGCTGATATTTATTATGGTGAAACGGAAATGTATAACGAGCAATGGGAAAGCCTGGGGCAAAGAAGACATTGCGTGCCAGAGCATTTCAATTGGAAAAGCTTTAAATATGGAATGAACATTAGCCATCAGGCCATATATGTTAAAAGAAGTATTGCGGGGTCGTTTGACCTGCAATATAAATACAGTGCGGACATCGACTGGATCATCCGGGCCGCAAAGAATGCATCCAGTATTGTAAATACCCATACTTATGTAGCAAAATACCTGGTTGGCGGACTTTCCAAGAAAAAACACCTGGCCAGTTTGAAAGAGCGGTTTAACATCTTTACTAAATATTACGGGTTGGTTCCAAACCTGTTCAACCATATTTTTATAGCGTTGAACCTCGCCCAGTACTACATCCGTCATCGCAAGACGAATGATTAATATAAACCTGCGCTAAAAAATTTCCAGGTTTTTGTCCGATTTTTCAGTTAAGACAGTGTAAGCATTGGCAAATTTTTCGGTTCTGTTCTTTCCTAAAAATCTACCGAGTACTTTTTTAAGGTGGTATTCAAGATCGATCCTTAATGATTTAAAAAGGCTTTTAGCCGCTTTTTTATTGACAAATTCATTATACTTTGTCGTTTCGGGTGGTATAAGTGATGTTTTCTCCGATCGGATGACCAAACCTTCGGTTTGCAATAAATATCTGATCAGGGTAGGTGTGTACATATTGATATGACCGTAGGCAAGGAAATGCTTAATGCGTTTATCCACCCCAAAACGATAATCCAGAGGAACTTCTATGGCAATGAATTTTGCTACGCGTTTTAGTTCTCTGATTAGTAAACGTTCATGTTCTACATGCTCCAGCACATGTGCAAGGATAACGAGGTCAAAGCTATTGTCAGGATAGGGAATTTTATATCCATCAAAGGCTTGTACCTCGATTAAATTTTTAAGCTGACGGTTTTTTATCAGTTCCACCCCACTTTGCGAAATTTCTAGGGCGTAAAGGTCGTTGCTAAAATCCCAAAGGTTTAGATAATGAAGTATGCTTCCATCGCCTGCGCCTACTTCCAGTACTTTTTTAAAACCTTGTGTTTTACATACTTCAATCAGGTTCTGTGCCTTGGCTTTCGCACAAAGCATGCGCCATTCGAGATCGCTTCCGGTATAAAAATTATTGTAGGACTCGTTTACGGTGCCGCTAACCTTATTCATTGCATTGTATTTTTATGAAACATATATTTATTTAAGAACGATATTCAGCATTCGGTAGCTAATACTTGCATATACCGGCGTTAAAAATGTAACAACAATTCTTCGAGGTTAGTGATCTGCCATTCCACATCGCCTGGTTTTTCTTTTTTTAAGGGATTAAAATAAATAGCTTTTATTCCGTAGTCCTGTGCACCCCGGATGTCTGCTTCCAGGCTGTCTCCTATCATGATGCTTTCATGTTTCTCAGCAGCAGCCTTGTTTAAAGCATATTCAAAAATAGCTTTATGGGGCTTGTTTACACCAACATCTTCAGAAATGATCACGTTACGAAAATATGGATTCAGGCCCGAAACATTCATTTTAGTAAGGGTAGTCTCCTTGAAACCATTAGAGATAATGTGGAGCGTATATCTTTCGTAAAGGTAGCCTAGCACTTTTTCCGAGCCAAGGAAAAGGTTGGTCTTGGTTGGACTGATGCGAACATAATCTTCTTCAAATTGCCTGGGTATTTTGTTAGGCTTGACGCCCATTTGTCGGAATGTTTTGTGAAACCTTTCGGATCTTAGTTGCTCTTTGGTAATCCGGCCCAAATGATATTCTGCCCATAGCTGATGGTTATTTTGTGTATAGGTGGCGATAAACGCCGCACAGGAACTCAGACCCAGCTTCTCAAGCTCATACAATTGATAAAGCTCCTTTAAGGTCTCTTCGGCATTCCTGTCAAAGTCCCAGATGGTATGGTCCAGGTCGAAGAAGATATGTTTAATCATTTTAAGGTTTTTAAAGCGAATTGGCATGATAACAAGTTTAGCGGGTACCGGAAAAGCTAAACCTTCGGGCCATAGGCCAGGTCTCCTGCATCACCTAATCCGGGCACAATGTACGATTTACTCGTCATTTCCTCATCAATTGAACCGAGCCATAATTTTGCTTTGGGGAAGTTTGCCCTCACATGCCTGATGCCTTCTGAACTGGCAATGGCAGATACGATATGTAGTTCCTTGACCTTATATCTGGCCGTCAGTTCTTTGCAACAGAGTACCATGCTCATGCCTGTGGCCAGCATTGGGTCTGACATAATAAGCACTTTATTATTGAGGTTCGGTGAGGAGACATACTCTATGGCAATCTCGAAGTTACCGCTTTTATGGATCTTTCTGTAGGCAGCGACGAACGCAGATTCCGCACGGTCAAATATATTTAGCATGCCTTTATGCATGGGAATGCCGGCCCGGGTAATGGTGGCAAGAACGGGTTGTTCCGCCAGCTTCATGGTTTTGGCAATGCCCAGTGGGGTTTGAGTTTCTGTATGCTGATAATCGAGTGTTTTACTGATCTCAAAAGCAAAGAACTGCCCGATCCTTTCCATATTTATGCGGAAACGCATGGCATCTTTTTGTATATTCTCATCCCTGATCTCAGCGATAAAAACATTTGCAATGGAACTGGTTTTACTGAGGTCGAATATCATTACATAAAGATAAAGAATAAAAATTACCATTTAAACTCTTCAGCGTTCAGGATAAAACTATTTTCCTGTTCAATAAGGTAATACAGTGAAAAACTTTGGATAGGTGAAAAGGCTGCTGAACATAAAACGAATAGTCCCCTCCTATTAACTTAGCAATTATTGTTACCTTTGGAGGTTACGGACTACTCCAACTGACCTCATTAAATAAGATATTTAGGGATGAAATTTCAAATCGTTTCAGATTATAAGCCGACAGGAGACCAGCCAAATGCGATAAAGCAATTGGTAGAAGGTGTGAATAACGAAGATCATTATCAAACATTGTTAGGGGTTACCGGCTCAGGAAAAACATTTACGATCGCAAACGTTATTCAGGAGACGCAAAAACCAACCTTGATACTGAGCCATAACAAGACACTGGCTGCACAGCTTTATGGAGAATTTAAGCAGTTTTTCCCTGAAAATGCGGTGAACTATTTTGTTTCCTATTACGATTACTATCAGCCTGAGGCATTTATTGCCAGCAGCAATACTTATATAGAGAAGGATCTAAGTATCAACGAAGAAATTGAGAAGTTGAGATTACGTACTACCTCGGCGCTGATGTCGGGCCGCAGGGATGTGATCGTCGTTTCCTCCATTTCCTGTATTTATGGTATGGGGAATCCAGAGGATTTTTCAAGATCGGTATTCCGCTTTTCTGTGGGGACAAGGATTTCCCGGAACTCGTTTTTACATAGTCTTGTTGAGATTTTATATGCACGTACCACCAATGATTTTAAACGTGGGACGTTCAGGGTGAAAGGCGATACCGTGGATATCTTTCCCGCCTATCTGGACAGTGCTTACCGCATCTCCTTTTTTGGTGATGATATAGAAGAATTGAGTGTGATAGATCCGGTATCGGGGAAAACGCTTGAAAAACTGGAAGATATGGCCATTTACCCAGCCAATTTGTTTGTAACCCCTAAAGAAAGATTTAACTCATCAATATGGGGAATTCAGGAGGAGCTGGAGGTCCGTAAGAACCAATTGATTGGCGACAGGCATCTCCTGGAAGCAAAAAGACTGGAGGAAAGGGTCAACTTTGATATAGAGATGATGAAAGAGTTGGGTTATTGCTCAGGAATTGAGAACTACTCACGTTTTTTTGATGGACGGGCGCCTGGCATGCGCCCTTTCTGCCTCCTGGATTATTTCCCTGATGATTATTTAATGGTGATTGATGAAAGCCATGTTACTGTGCCACAGATCAGGGCCATGTATGGTGGAGACCGCTCGCGGAAAATGTCGCTCGTTGAATACGGTTTTCGTTTGCCTTCAGCCCTTGATAACCGGCCGCTTAATTTTGATGAGTTTGAACGTCTTGCACCTCAAACCATCTATGTGAGCGCAACTCCGGCGGATTACGAACTGCAAAAATCTGAAGGGGTGGTGATTGAACAGGTGATTCGACCAACGGGATTACTGGATCCAATGATTGAAGTGCGTCCTGCCATTAACCAGGTGGATGATCTCCTGGATGAGATTGACAAAACCATTAAGCTCGGTGACAGGGTGCTTGTCACTACACTGACGAAGAGAATGGCAGAGGAACTGACCAAGTATATGGATCGGCTAACCATCAGGTGCAGGTATATCCACTCGGAGGTGAAGACGCTGGAGCGGGTCGAAATTTTGCGCGGCCTGCGCTTAGGTGAATTTGATGTGCTGATAGGAATTAACTTGTTAAGAGAAGGACTGGATTTGCCCGAGGTATCATTGGTTGCTATTCTGGATGCAGATAAGGAGGGCTTTCTTCGCTCGGACCGCGCCCTGATCCAGACTATTGGAAGAGCTGCGAGGAACGACAGGGGAAGAGTGATCATGTATGCAGACAAAATTACCGAATCTATGGAACGTACGATAGAAGAAACCAACAGGCGCAGGGAAAAGCAGGTGGCCTATAATCTTGAAAACGGCATTGTACCTAAGACTGTCGGCAAAAGCAGGGAGGCAATAATGGAACAAACCTCTGTGCTCGATTTCTCTTCCGGCGAAACAAAACGTGCTAAACCATATGTGGAAGTAGATGAGGTGAGCCTGGCTGCGGATCCCATCGTTCAATATATGACTAAAGCGGAAATGCAGAAATCAATTGACAAATCCCGCAAGGAAATGAGCAAGGCAGCCAAGGATATGGACTTTTTACTGGCTGCCAGGTTGAGGGATGAAATGTTTGCTATGGAAAAAATGTTTGAAGAAAGATTTGGTAAGTCGTAACTTTACAGGATGGACGGAAAGAGCAGAAAAGATATATATCCCGGCCTTGAAGTGGATATTATCCTTAAGAAAGACCAAAGAAGCGGGAAGCTAACCAGGGGGATCGTAGCCAATTTACTGACCTCGGCTGCATTTCACTCCCGAGGCATTAAGGTTCGTCTGGAAGACGGACAAATAGGCAGGGTCGCTGCTGTGGTAGATGAAAATTGAGCGGATGGTATTGTAATTGCTATGCAATAAACAGAACGGTGCTGTAATATTGAAATTTCAAATCCGTCTAAACTAAAATTAAAGTAATAAAATGGGAATTATAAAGTTCATATTAATCACCTTATTAATCTTTTATATCCTGAAGATCATCCTTCGTCTGGTGTTTCCTATGGTATTGAGGAGTTTGTTTTCGAAGGTGCAGCAGCAAGCCGGAAACCAACGAGAACAGCACAGAACAAAACCGGAGGGCTCAATTTCAATTGATTACATGCCACCCACTGCCAAGACCGGGAAAACGGATAAGCTAGGTGACTTCGTAGATTACGAAGAGTTAAAATAGCCATATTTAATAACGTAAAAGATTTTTTCTAAAAAAAAGAGCCGAGGCTGATAAAAATAAATCATTTTATCTAAGTTTGGGGTTAGTTTAATCTTAAACAAACCTTAATGAATAACTGGTTAAAAGCGAATGGCATTCATCTGGCCATAATTGGATTTTTTATCTTCATCTGTTTCGTGTATTTCAGTCCCGTATTACAGGGCAAGGCTCCAGCTCAAAGTGATGTCCTGCAGGCGAAAGCCATGCAGAAAGAGATCATGGACTATAAGGCTAAAGATGGTAAGGGGCCACTATGGACCAACCAGATGTTTGGCGGCATGCCGGCTTACCAGATCTGGGCACAATACGCCTATAATGGCGCTTCTTATGGTATTCAACTTATTGTTAACGTATTTCCACGTCCTGTAGGTACAGTGCTACTTTTACTGTCTGGTGCTTATTTTTTATTCATTGTTTTGAGGATAAACCCCTGGCTTGCTGCCGCCGGGGCGATAGCTTTTGCCTTTACTACCTACAACTTCGTGCTGATCGCAACTGGCCATAACAACAAGGTTCTGGCAATTGGTTTTTTTGCGCCCATTATTGCCGGTTTTATTTTGACCTTACGAGGGCGGTACTGGGTAGGCGGGACACTGACGGCATTGTTCCTTGCCTTATTGGTTAGGGCAAACCATGTTCAGATGGCATATTACCTTTTCCTTGCTGTTGTTATCTTTATGGCCATAGAACTTTATCAGGCTTATAAAGCAAAAACATTGCCGGTATTAGGTAAGGCAGTTGGGGTTTTATTTGCGGCATTGATGCTGGCCGTAATGGTAAATGCAAGTTTATTGTGGACTACGGCTGAATATGCCAGGGAAACGATTCGCGGAAAATCTAATTTAACTAGCGCCGCTGCAGAGGGGGGCGACAGCAACGCTGAGGCCAAGAAATATGCTTATGGCTGGAGCCAGGGTGTTGGAGAGAGCTTTACCTTCCTGATCCCTGACCTGTATGGCGGGGCAACCAGTATCAATGAACTGGTTAAACCGGAAAGCCATATGTATAAAGCTATTTCGGAAATTACGGGAGGCGATCCTGGCCAAACTATACAGGCTATTCAGCAACTGGCACAAGACCCAAACCTGAACATGCAGCAATACTGGGGTGAAAAGCCTGGCACCTCCGGAGGTTATTACTTCGGTGCCATCATATGTTTCCTCTTTGTATTCGGGCTGTTTATTGTCAGAAGCCACTTAAAGTGGTGGATATTGGCTACTACTATATTGTTTATCTTATTGTCTTTCGGTAAAAACTTCCCCTTGATATCGGACCTGTTCTTTGACTACTTCCCACTATATAATAAGTTTAGAGCAGTCGAATCTATATTGGCAGTGGTTGGACTGATGGTGCCCCTGCTTGCCATCCTTGCCGTAAAGGAAGCGCAGGATGCGAGTACAGATCAGAAAACCCTGATTAAGAAACTGAAGTGGTCTGCCGGCATTACAGGAGGCTTTGCCTTGATTGTTGCCATCGTGCCCACCTTGTTTTTCAGCTTTAAGACGGAAAATCACCAGGAGATTGTTCAGGCCTTAACACAAATGCTGCAGAATAATGCTACACTGGCTCATAAAATCGCTAATGCGCTGGTAGATGACCGGATCTCGATCGGCCGTGCTGATGCCTTTCGGTCGTTTATTTTTATTGCTATTGGCTTTGCCCTGGTCTGGGCATTTCTTACTAAAAAGATCAATGCACAACTGGCATTTGGCTTACTTGCCTTTGCGGTATTGATCGACATGTGGCAGGTTGATCGCCGGTATCTGAATAACGGCAACTTCGCAAGCAAAAGCGACCTTGCCAATCATTTTCAGCCAAGGGATGTAGATAATTTTATTCTTGCGGACAAGGATCCTGATTTCAGAGTGTTAGACCTGACAATTAATACCTTCTCTGACGCGAGCACTTCGCAGTTCCATAAAACAGTTGGTGGATATCATGCTGCTAAATTGAAGCGCTACCAGGAGCTGATCGAAAAACAGTTTACAAAGAGCATTAACCAGGATGTACTGGACATGCTGAATACCAAATATATCATTACACAGGATCAGCAAAACGGCTCTTATAAAATGCAGCGGAACCATACAGCCGCCGGCCACGCCTGGATTGTACCACATGTTCAGTTTGCAAAAGATGCGGATGAGGAAATGAAGGCTATCAATAGTTTCGATCCTAAAAAGGAGGCGATAGTTGATGTAAGGTATAAAAGCCTGATTGATGAAAAACGTGTAGGTTCTGGAACTGGTGCGTTGATCAAGCTGGATAGTTATCATCCGGATCATCTGGTGTACTCCTATAGTGCGCCGACGGATGTAATTGCTGTCTTTTCTGAGATCTATTATGATAAAGGCTGGAATATGTATATAGATGAGGTAAAAAAACCTTATTTCAGAGCAGATTATGTCTTGCGTGCTGCGCAGCTGGAGGCTGGTAACCATAAGGTTGAATTTAAGTTTGAACCGACATCCTATTATGTGGGGGAGAAAATTTCTTTGGCAGGATCAATTTTGTTATTGGCAGGTTTAGGATTTGCCTTTTACTCAGAAAACAAAAAGAAGAAGGCCGCGTAGGTCCATATCTTATTGTGAGCTTATCGTTTAGAGGCCGTTACCGAAAAGGTAATGGCCTTCTTTTATTTAATATACCGTTAACATTCATTTCATCTGGCAGTTGCATATTTGTATCATAAACTAATAACCTATGCCGGAGTTGTTTTTTATAGCGTGCCTGATTGTAATTTTAGCATTCTATTTTGGTCCGTTTGAATTGACAATGGATGAAGACGATGTCTAAAAGAGAAGTAGATATAGCTGTAATTTCTGATGTGCATCTTGGCACATACGGCTGCCACGCCAGGGAATTGTTAAAATACCTCAAGAGTATTAAACCAAAAGTGCTGATTTTAAACGGAGATATCATTGATGTCTGGCAGTTTAGCAAGCGGTACTGGCCCGAAACCCATATGAAGGTGCTGAGAAAACTCATGAAATTTGTTGTGGAAGGGGTTTCTGTTTATTACTTAACCGGTAATCACGATGAGATGCTGAGGAAATTTGCAGATATGCATATGGGGGCCTTTCATTTGCAGAATAAACTGGTGCTGGAACTAGACGGCAAAAAAGCCTGGTTTTTTCATGGGGATGTATTTGATGTAACCATGCAGCATTCAAAATGGCTCGCTAAGCTTGGAGCTGTCGGTTATGATGCTTTAATTCTAATCAATAGTTTCGTGAACTGGTTTCTTGCGCTTATGGGGCAGGAAAAAATGAGCTTTTCAAAACGCATTAAGGCAAAGTTCAAAGATGCCGTAAAGTTTATCAATGGTTTTGAGCATACAGCAGCAGAACTTGCCGCTGAAAACGGTTACGAATACGTTGTCTGCGGACATATTCATCAGCCTGAAATGAGAACTATCGCTACGGAAAATGGCGCGGTAACTTATTTGAATAGCGGTGATTGGGTCGAGAACCTTACTGCTTTGGAATATTACGATCATTCATGGAAGATGTTTAAATATGAACATAAGGACTTCCAGAAGGATGAGGCAGAAGAAGGGGAAATGTCAGATAGCGAAGACCTGCATAGCAAGCTTGACATCAACATTTTGCTACAAAAGATTAAATTAGAAATTGCCTGACGCATAAAAAATACAGATATTCGGTGCGGATGAAGATACTTTATGCTATACAGGGCACAGGCAATGGCCATATCAGCCGGGCAAGAGAAATTGTGCCCCTGCTTCAGCGATACGGTGAGGTCGATCTCCTGATCAGCGGAACGCAGGCCGATGTGAAACTCACACAGGAGGTAAAGTACCAGCTGCACGGCTTTAGCTTCATCTTTGGAAAGAAAGGCGGGGTAAATCATTACCAGACATGGAAAACGATGAACCTGCCCCGTTTTGTAAAGGATGTGCGTAGTGTGCCACTTGACGACTATAACCTTATCCTTAACGATTTTGAGCCGGTTACCGCATGGGCCTGCAAGAGCAGAGGAATTGAAAGTGTTGGACTGAGCCATCAGGCTTCTTTCCAGTCCGCGAAGGTTCCAAAACCCAGAAGTATAGACTGGGCCCAGCTGGTTATGAAATATTATGCTCCGGCTACACATTACGTGGGCTTTCATTTCGACAGGTATGATGATTTTATTTATACACCGGTAATCCGGGCAGAGATCAGAAATATGCAAACCAGTAACCTGAGGCATTATACTGTTTATCTCCCCGCGATAGATGATCAGTATCTAGTACCGCTGCTCAAACAAATTCCACATGTACACTGGGAGATATTTTCCAAGCATTGCAGGAAAGGGTATGTGGATGGCAACATACGTGTCCGCCCGGTTAATAACGAACTGTTCAATACGAGCCTGGCTTCATGTGAAGGCTTGTTTACCGGTGGTGGCTTTGAGGGCCCGGCAGAGGCCCTTTTCCTGGGCAAGAAATTATTGGTCGCTCCGATGAAATTTCAGTATGAGCAGCAGTGTAATGCATATGCATTGAAGCAATTTGGGCTGCCCGTGGTATGGGGCAGTAATAGGAACTGGCTCCCTGTAATTAAAAACTGGGTGAACCACCCTCAGGAGCACCAGTTTTATTTTCCCGACGAAACTGCGGCAGTAATTGATAAAGTTGTGAAGCAGTTTGCCAGATAATTTGCTTTACTTTGCCTGGTAAAGAGGCATGATCAATCAATTTAGAAAATTAAACCCTATAAACCTGCTTATACTATTCGCATATACTTTTTTTATGCGCATGGCCATTTTTGCAGATCTTCCGGCTCGGCTTGATTTCGAATTTTTAGAGTCATATACCAGGTTTTTTATTCAGATTCCATTGCAAGGTTTCTTTTCTCCTGCAGGTAACGTTTTCTTCGCAGGCATCCTCATTTATCTGCAGGCTATTTTATTTAACCGGGTTATAAATAACCATGCATTATTGAACAGGCCGGGCTTCTTACCTGCGCTGATGTACATCACCGGGGCCAGTTTGTTTATGCCTTTTCTGGTATTAAGCCCGACGCTGATCTGTAACTTTCTGCTAATCTGGATGATGGATAAGTTCCTCAAAATTGGAAAGTCGCCAAATGCCATCATGATCATGTTTGATATAGGCATGATCATCGCCCTGGGAACGCTGATCTATTTCCCTTTTATTGTCATGCTGGCCATGATATGGCTTGCCTTATTACTGTACAGGTCTTTTAACTGGAGGGAATGGGTCTCAGGACTGGTTGGTTTCATGGCTATTTTCTTTTTTGTAGGGGTACTCTATTACTGGAATGACAGCTTGTCAATGTTCTACAAGATCTGGCTGCCTTTGGGAAATCGGTTTCCATCGGTATTTAAGATCAACTATAATGATTATCTGGTTCTGGTGCCTGTTTTGGTGATGATGATACTGGCTGTATTACAATTGCGTGAGAATTTCTTCAGAAGCTTTATCAGCACAAGAAAGGCTTTTCAGATGCTCTTCTTTATGTTTATTGTCGGCATTGTAAGCTTTTATACCAAACCGGATTTCAGGTTGTATCACTTTTTATTATGTGTGCCTCCGGGAGCCGTTTTATTGGCTTATTATTTTTCAAATGCAAAAAAAAGATGGTTTTATGAGAGCTTATTTCTGATCCTGGTTTTTGCCATGCAGTACTTTTTGTTTGTTTAACTTTTTTTAACAAATTGAGACCTTGAAACTAGCTAAAGATTGATAGCTTTGTGCAATGAAGTTTGGAATGGTTAATGCATAATCTGGTCATAGATATCGGTAATACAAATAGTAAGCTGGCTGTTTTTGAGGGAAAAACATTAGTGAACTTCCAGGTTCTTAAACATATTGTACCTGCCGACCTGATAAGCATGATCAAACGATATGCGATCACTAATTCGTCTGTCTCAAGTGTAAGCGAAGATGTACAGGAAGTAATTTATGTTTTGAAGTCGAACACAAATTACATCCCCTTTTCTACCGATGTCAACACAGGTATAAGAAATCATTATCAGACGCTTGCTACATTAGG
Organism: uncultured Pedobacter sp.; assembly: GCA_946478755.1. The sequence goes on from CAMLDJ010000065.1 coordinate 19,371, forward strand.
TCTGGACAGATGGGCGAAGGTAATTGCTGCAAAGAGTTATTATCCAGGACAGAATTGTTTGATGATAGACGCAGGGACTTGCATTACGTATGACCTGTTGAACAGTGACAGCGAATATTTTGGCGGTAGCATCAGCCTCGGAATAGATATGCGATTTAAAGCGCTGCATCATTTTACGGGAAGGTTGCCATTGGTAAAATGGGATAATGAAGCGGAGATACCTAAGGGTACGGATACCGGATCTGCTATAAAGAATGGGGTTTTACAAGGAGTAATTAACGAAGTTGAGGGATTTATATCCGCTTATAATATAGAGAATAAGGGCCTAACGGTATTGCTAACGGGTGGTAATGCTGCTTTTTTGCTAGAACAATTAAAAAACAGCATCTTTGCGCCTCAAATTATACACGATCCGTATTTGGTGTTAAAAGGATTAAATGAAGTTATTGCATTTGAATATGTACAAAAAAATTAATTATATAGTAGCGGTAATGATCCTGCTAACCAGTGTTACCGTTAAGGCACAGGTTACTTCACAATCACCGTATTCAAGATATGGTCTTGGAAATGTTAAAGGATTGTTGCTTCCTCAGTTTCGGGCAATGGGTGGGATTTCTACCGCGGTTTATAAGCCTAACGATTATTACAGCAATATCAACATGCAGAACCCTGCGTCTTATTCGGGGGTTACGCTGACAACAGTGGACATCGGAATGAGTGGCACATTTAAGCAACTGAAAAAAGGCAGTTTAAGCGAAGGCAGCTTCAACGCTTCATTGAGCCATATAGCACTTGCGTTTCCAATTAAATCTGGGCGTACAGGTCTGAGCTTTGGCTTGCTTCCCTATACAGAGCTCGGTTATGAATTTAGCAATACAGAAAAACTGGATACGAATACCGTAAACAAGCTGTATTCGGGTGAAGGAGGTCTTTCAAAAGCATATATGGGACTTGGTCAGCAGTTTGGTGATCACTTCCGGGTAGGTGTAAATATTGAATATGTATTTGGTAACCTGGTGGAGAACCGTGCGCTGGAGCTTCAGAGTGTTCCATCGATCAATACAAAACAACAGGATAAAAATAGTGTAAGTGGTATCGGGTTTTCTTATGGGGCGCAGTATGAGATCCCACTAAGTACCAAAAGCCGCATTACCGTCGGATATTCGGGATCTTCCCCTTCAAGTATCAACTCTGAGAAAACCTTTGCGGTTACAAGATATTTCAGAGAGAGTACTGGAGAGGAGGGAACGGCTATCGATACGCCGAGTTTTCAACAAAATGGCGCCGCGAAATTGAAACTTCCGTTGGTGCATAATTTTGGTGTCGCTTTACAGAGAGATAATAAATGGCTGATCGGTGCTGATTTTAGAACGGGCAACTGGTCTAAATTAAGTATAGACGGCGAAAACAAAGGCTTGGAAGACAGCTGGGGTGTTTCAGTCGGCGGACAAATAACGCCTGATATGACTTCGGTTAGCAGTTATTTGAATAGGGTTGACTATAGGCTTGGTTTTACTTATGATAAAACCTATATCAAAGTGGCTGAACAGGATGTAAAGCAAATGGCTATTACCTTCGGTCTGGGCCTTCCACTTGCGTTTAACAGGTTTGCTTTTCATAAGCTTAATTTTACGACGGAGATTGGCCGCAGAGGGACGCTTAGTAAGGGCCTCGTTCAGGAAAATTATATTAATTTTCATTTAGGGTTTACACTAAACGACACTTGGTTCAGACGATTTAAGTTTGATTAACAACTTATAAAGGTTATGGTACCGTCATCACTACTAAGGAATCATGATACCTGGACCAAAAGTCCGGGTTTAATTTTTTTTACAGCAATGATTTTTGCGGTACTGCTTTCCCTGGGGTCATGTGGAGAAGACGACCTGAAAAACGCAGCAAAGCTTTCGAAAAAGATCAGTCTGGACACAAACCGGACGACGGGGGTAGATATTATTTATAGTGATTCTGCAAAAGTTAAAGCCAAAGGATTTGCACCAGTCTTGGACAAGATCACTCCTTCAAACGGAGTTGTTTTTCAGGAGATGCCTAAAGGTGTAAAAATAGAATTCCTCGATGAGCACATGACGATCACGGGATCCATCACCTCTGATTATGCAATCATGAAAGAGACCGAAAAGCTGACCATTTTTAAAAGAAATGTCGTTGTGGTAAATCAGGCGCTCACTTTTAATACGGAAGAATTAATCTGGGACCAGAATAAACAGATGTTTTTTTCGCCTAAAGGAATTGTGACGAAGCCAGACGGTTCTTTCGCGAATGCAGTTAACTTTAGCGCTCCTCAGGATTTTAGTTATTATAAAACGGGAACTGGTTATGGCGAGACATATATTGAAGAAAAATTCGGGGAATAATTTAATGTTTTCTTTTTTTCGCAAAAGTTGTATCTTGCGCGCTCTTAAA
>CAMLDJ010000066.1 GCA_946478755.1 uncultured Pedobacter sp.
TGGCCGTTTTTTGGCGTCGAGGGTAATCTGGGCCGATCGCCACGAACCTGGTTTAAGCCTAATGTTTCTAATCCCGATCTTCCACATGCGCCATACGTTAGAAATGACGAATTTAATGGCCCCGAACTGGCATCTGCCTGGCAGTGGAATCATAATCCGCTAAATAGCAAATGGCAGCTTAAAGGTGGTAAGTTAAGATTACATACCCTCCCCGCAAAAGATTTCCTTTGGGCCAGAAATACGTTGACCCAACGTGGCGTTGGCCCTGATGGTTATGCGGTTGTGGAGCTAAACGCTCAGCATTTAAAGGATGGCGATCTGGCCGGTCTGGGATTAATGAATATTCCCTATGCCTGGATGGGTATCCTCAGGGAAGGAAATCTTTTTGTTTTCCGGATGTTTGATCAGTATCGGCAAAAAACGATCGATAAACCGATAAAATCTCCACATATTTACCTACGTGCCTTTGGTAATTTTGATGAAGATATTGCCCAGTTGAGTTATAGTACTGACGGCAAAACATTTGAGCTGTTAGGCGATAGCATCAGGCTGCCTTATCAGCTCAAAACCTTTCAAGGAACCCGATATGCGCTTTTTGCTTATAACACCAAAGGAAAGGAGGGAGGCTATGCTGAATTTGATCGCTTCCAGTTGATGGAGCCTTTAGCAGACCGATCTAAAAATCTTCCGCTGGGGAAAGTGATTACACTGACCAATCTGGCCGACAGGCGTCAGCTTTGGGCAAACCCACATGGCATGCTTTGCCCTGGCCGTAATTTTACGCATGATATCGATTCAGCCTACCAGTTTCGTGTGTTAGACCGTGGGCAGGGAAAGGTTGCCCTGCAGGCACTTAATGGGACTGGATTTTTAACCGTTACCAGCCTGGGTTTATCAGCAGATGTGCGGTTGATAAAAGAAGAAACGCCAGGCAGCCTTTTTATGTGGCAGGATATGTTGAGGAGGCAATGTATGTTGCTGTCCTTAAAAACCAACCGCTTTGTAGGCCTTGATCCCAAAACGGGAGAATTGTATGGTGCAGACTGGCCCGGTACTTTACCCAATAGAAAAGACGGGACCGTCTTCAGTTGGCAACTGGTTGAAAAATAGGTCCGCATTATAAAACTAAACCAATTTAAACAATGAATACATTAATTTTCAGAAAATCCTTTGTTTTTTACAGCCTATTCACTTTTTTCTGTTGTTCCCTAGCTTATGGGCAGCAGAAACAATACCCGATCAGTTCTCCAAATGGAAAAATTAAACTGGTTCTGAATTATCGGGCTTTGGCAGCTGATGATACCACCACTTCTGCAAAATTCCATGTGTATTATCAAACAAATGGGAAATGGACCGCCATCCAATCAGGTAATGCGCTGGGGCTTTCAACAGATCGGGAGCAATTTAAAAATCTTGTATTTAAAGGCACAGGTGCGATAAAACGCATAAATACCCGCTATGAAATGGTGAGTGGAAAACGCAAACTTTGCGCAAACGACGCTAATGAGGGTACATTTGCCTTTTCAAACGCCAATGGTAAGCCGTTGAATATTGTTTTCAGGGTTTATAATGATGGTATCGCATTCAGGTATGCTTTGCCAAAATGGACTGATCAACCTGTTAACATCAAAGATGAATATACCACCTTTAATATTCCCGCTCAAACAGAACGGTGGGTACAGGCTTATGATCCGGGATACGAAGACTTTTATCCTTACAGCACCAATGGAAAGGGCAAAAAAGGGCAGGAGTGGTCATACCCGGCACTGTTCAAATCGAAGCAGGCACCTGTATGGTACTTAATTTCTGAAGCAGGAAACAGTGAATTTAACGCAGCATCTAAATTGAGCAATAAAGCCGATTTAAACCAATATAAAGTTAGCTATGCAGCCGGCCGCAAGGGCTTTAAGCAACAAGGCGATGTGAGCGATCTGCCCTGGAACTCGCAATGGCATACCGTAATGATTGGGCCCTTGGAAACGGTGGTACAATCTACTTTAATTACAGATATGAGCGAGCCTAGCCGCATTGCACAGAAAGACTGGATCAAACCAGGCGCTGTTGCCTGGATTTACTGGGCTTATAACCATGGCTCTAAAGATTACCAAAAGGCGGTAGAATATACTGACCTGGCCAAAACCATGACCTGGCCCTATGTACTGATCGATTGGGAATGGGACGTGATGGGTAACGGTGGAAAACTGGAAGATGCCGTTAACTATGCCAAATCTAAAGGTATTAAACCCATGATCTGGTACAATTCGGGTACCACAGACTGGAGTAAAGCCACTCCGATAGACAGAATGCGTACACGCGATAAACGCATTAAGGAGTTTGAGTGGTTAAATAAAATAGGAGTTTATGGAATCAAGGTAGATTTCTTTGCAGGCGATCAGCAGGATATGATGAAGTTGTATCTTGATATTTTGAAAGATGCTGCAGACCACCATCTGATGGTAAATTTCCACGGCGCAACCATCCCTCGTGGCTGGTCTAGAACTTATCCTAATCTGATGAGTGTAGAGGCTGTTTTTGGTGCCGAATGGTATAATAACGGCAATGTATTGACCAATAAAGCGGCGGTGCACAATACCACCTTGCCTTTTACCAGAAACGTAATTGGCCCGATGGATTATACCCCGGTTACTTTCTCTAACAGTCAGCACCCGCATATTACTTCTTATGGTCATGAACTGGCACTTTCAGTTGTTTTTGAATCGGCCTTGCAGCATTTTGCAGACCGTCCAGAAGCTTATTATGCACTACCTGATGCACCAAAAAACTTTTTGAAGACAGTGCCTACCGCTTGGGATGAAACACGTTTGTTGAGCGGTTATCCGGGCAATCACGTAATTATGGCGAGAAGAAGTGGCACCAAATGGTACATCGGCGGACTAAATGGACAAGAAGACGCCAAAGTGTTGCAATTCAGTTTAGAGTTTTTGAAAAAGAAGCAAGCGAATATCAACATTATCCAGGATGGTGATAATGATAAATCTTTTAAAGCACGTACACAATTATGGCGCACAGGGCAGCAGGTAAAAATTAATTGTTTACCACGTGGTGGTTTCGTAGCGGTGGTAGAATAAAGATTTTCGCATTTGATGAGTTGCTTGCGGGATGGAAAAACAAAATAATTTTTTAGAATAAAATAAATTAAGTGAGTATAATTTGTTGCCAACTACGTCTTAATAGGTAAGGATATAAGAATAATTACAATGACGATATCAAAAAATAATCAGCGATTTTTTTTTAAAAAGCTGATATTTTGAGGCACAAATTTAACCTAAATATGAAGTATTTATTAGCTGGACTTTTATCTATCTACTCAATCTCCTGTTTCTCTCAGCAGGAAAATAATCTGAAATTATGGTATAACAAACCAGCAGAAAAATGGGTAGAGGCTTTACCCGTTGGAAATGGTAAAATCGGGGCAATGATTTTTGGGGGGATAGAAGAAGAACTGCTACAGCTGAATGAAAGTACGTTGTGGAGCGGTGGGCCGGTTAAAAAGGAAGTAAACGCTGAGGCTAAAAATTATCTTCCCAAATTACGCAAAGCGCTGCTGGAAAATGAAGATTACACAGCTGCAAATCTATTGTCAAAAAAAATGCAGGGGATGTATTCCCAGTCTTATCTGCCTATGGGTGATATACTGATTAAACAAGATTTCGACGGCATGAAGGTCGCTAATTATTACCGCGATCTGAACTTGCAAAATGGAATCGCGACCACTCGCTTCACGATTGAAGGAGTGCAATATAGCCGTGAGATTTTTACCTCTGCTCCAGATAATCTGATGATGATTAGAATCCGTTCAAGTAAAGTTGGTCGGCTTAAACTTGCGGTATCTGTAAAGAGTTTACTGAAATACCATTCCTCTGTGCAATCAGGAAATGAGTTGATCATCAGTGGCAAAGCGCCGGCGCACGTAAGTCCTTCTTACTATAACCCGGAAGGTAAAGAACCTGTTATTTACGAAGATGCTACTGGATGTAACGGAATGCGGTTTCAATACCGCATTAAGGCAAAGGTCAAAGGCGGCAGCTTGAGTACTGAGGACGATAAATTGCTTGTAAACGGCGCTACGGAAGTATGGTTGTATGTAGTAGCAGCAACAAGCTACAATGGATTTGATAGGTGTCCGGATAAAGATGGAAAGGATGAGGATAAACTTGCCGGCGACTTAATGAATAAAGCCTCAAAAAAAACGTTCCTGAATATTCTGGATACACATGTTGCAGATTTTGAAAAATATTTTGACCGTGTATCTTTTACGGTTAAAGATACCCTGGTCGAGAATCCAAATGTTAAACTGCCTTCAGACGAAAGATTGAAACGGTATGCTTCCGGTATTTATGATCCTGGTCTGGAAACACTCTATTTTCAATACGGAAGGTATCTGCTAATCTCTTCATCCCGACCAGGTGGCCCCCCGGCAAATCTTCAGGGGATCTGGAACAAAGAACTCCGGGCACCATGGAGCTCAAATTATACAATTAACATCAATACGGAGATGAACTACTGGCCTGCGGAGCTAACTAATCTTTCAGAAATGCATGAGCCATTATTGAGTTGGATACAAAGCCTGGCTAAGACAGGAAAGGAAACTGCGAAGGAATTTTACAATGCAAACGGCTGGGTTGCGCACCATAATTCTGATTTATGGGCATTAAGTAATCCAGTGGGAGACCGAGGTGCGGGCGATCCGGTCTGGGCAAACTGGGCGATGGGGGGTAACTGGCTTTCTCAGCATCTGTATGAACATTATCGTTATACCGGAGATAAGAAGTTCCTGGCAAAAGAGGCTTATCCTGTGATGAAAGAAGCAGCACGTTTCACATTAGACTGGCTTGTTGAAGATAAAGATGGTTATCTGGTTACTGCTCCAGCTACTTCTCCCGAAAATAAGTTTAAGGATGCTGCAGGTAATCAGCAGTCGGTATCTGTAGCAACTACTATGGACATGTCCATCATCAGAGATCTTTTTGCGAATATTATTGAGGCTGCGAATGTTTTAGGTACGGATAACACCTTTCGTGATTTACTGATTGCAAAGCAAAAGAAACTATATCCGTTAAAAATCGGCAGTAAAGGGCAGATTCAGGAGTGGTATAAGGATTTCCCTGAAACCGATATCCATCACAGGCATGTATCGCATCTTTTTGGACTGTATCCGGGTCGGGAGATATCGCCTTTAACCCCGGCATATTTTGCTGCGGCAAGAAAAACACTCGAAATGCGGGGTGATGACGGTACTGGTTGGAGTAAGGGCTGGAAAATAAACTGGTGGGCAAGATTGCAGGATGGGGACCATGCTTATAGTCTGATCAGGCAGTTGTTAAATTACGTGGAAAGTACTGGTGGTAGTATACATGGGGGCGGTACCTATCCTAACTTTTTTGATGCACACCCGCCTTTTCAGATCGATGGTAATTTTGCCGGTACTGCAGGAATGGCAGAAATGCTGGTTCAAAGTCATCTGGGTTTTATTCAGTTATTACCTGCGTTACCCAAAATGTGGGCAGCAGGAGCTGTAAAAGGGCTTAAGGTAAGAGATGGTTTTGAAATCTCTATGCAATGGCGAAATAATCGTCTAAAAAATGCGGCCATCAAATCTATAAATGGAAATGAATGTATTTTGCATACAAGTGTACCGGTGAAAATTATGGGCGCCAAATACATCTCTCAAAAGGCTGGACAGGAATATAAAACTAAATTTAAAACCTTAAAGGGGATGAGCTATCAGTTGATCGTCTTGTAGCTAACGCGTCCATGGCTTATTTTGTTTTTTCAGGTCAGGTAGAGGTTTCAGTGCTTTTTTGAAGGCAAGTCTTATCATATTGCCACCTAATAATGTAATTGTTGATTTTTGCAATATTTCTCCCTGTCGATTGACCATTTTCCCGCTCTTTCGAGGTTCTGTTTTTAGCGAGATTGCGTTTACTAACCAAATCAATCGAGCGATGTTAACTTCAAACCAGCCCTCACATTTTGCTGAATTATGGAACCACGTATGTCTGGGTGACCAGCAAGCTTACGCTTCACTGCACCGGCAATTGTACTCCAGCCTTTATCATTACGCAAAACGAATTGTCATTGATCAGGATGATGCCAGTGATGTTATCCAGGAACTGTTTGTCAAACTATGGGATAAGCGAACAACTATAGGCGAAATTAAACATGTTAAATCTTATTTTTACCGCGCATTACGATCTACAGCAATCAATCACCTTCGCGGAATGAAAATGATGGAATCCAGAAATCAATACTTTTCACTGGTTGACCTGGATCTGTCGACAGAAGATCACCTGATTGCAGCTGAGTCCATTTTTGAGCAACAGCAAATTGTGAAAGATGCATTGAATAAACTTCCTGTAAAACAAAGAGAAATCATCTACCTCCGCTTTTATGAGGATTTGGAATACAAGCAAATCGTAGAAATTACGGGAATTAAATACCAGTCTGTTGTGAATCACATTCATCGGGCCGTTACCATGCTTAGGAGAGAACTTAAGCCGGTAAAGACTAGGTATGCGGCTTAATCATTAGGGGAATACAATTTGTACTGCCGAAGAGATAAGATGCCGAAATAATCTTACCTGAGTTACTCACCAGCATTAATAGCCATAAACCATTGCAGTGAACATTTATAAAAAACCAAATACATTTGAAGAGACTTTACTAAATTTTTTTTCGCTTGCTTACTGTTATTAGGTATTTGTCCCTTTCATGTGCATGTGCAGGCTTTTAGTTACCTTGGTATTGAGCAGGGCCTATCCAACAATACGGTAGCCACAATTTTTAAGGACAAATATGGCTTTGTGTGGTTTGGAACTTTTGATGGTTTGAACCGGGATGGCTATACTTTTCATCTCTGGTTTAGATTCGAACCATGGGATTAAAGATATTCATTTTCAAAATTTACGGATTAACGGCAAATTGATCTTAGATGCTGCGGCGGCTAATATTAAATTGGGGGAACATGTTACAGAAGTTAATTTTTTTAAATGAGATAAACATAAATTACATCACATTTCTCTCGCACCGGCTTCTGGTCTAAAACCGGTGTTTTTTGAAGATAAGTCTTGCCATATGTTCATTTAACAAGATAATTGCAGTTTTTTGTCAAAAGATAATTTAGGCAACGGTTTCGTGACAATCATTATTGAGTATAATTTGGCATCAGTGGCGTCTTATATCAAATTTATAAACCTCAGTAAACACACACACACACAATGATTAATTTATTTTTTAATAAGCGTTGTTTCGCGTATTACCTATTACCTTATGCATTTTTGTTCATGGTTGCACATGCAGATGCAAAGGATATCTTAAAAACATATCCTGCGCCAGAAGGAGCAAAACAAAATTCAGACTTTAAAGTTAAAGTCCGGACAAGCGGACAACCCTGGCAAGATCTTGCCGTGTATCTGGTTAAAGTTGACCGTGTACTTGGCGTTGATCATCGAGTAGAAAATGCATCAATGAGCCATTTTGATTTTTCAGGAGAAGTTGAGGTTTCCGTTACGTCTGCTAACTCAACGGTGACAGCAGCCAGGATACGCCCGCTTTCCTATTGTATTCCATACCAGATTTCTGGGAATACCATCACTTTTAAGTTAAGTAAGCCTGCCAATCTATCGGTTGAATTGAATGGAGACCTTTTTCACAACTTGCACCTTTTTGCCAATCCTGTTGAAACTTTTATTCTCAATCCTAAGGATGAAAATGTGATTTATTACGGTCCGGGTATCCACGAAATACCAGGTAAGAAGTTAATAGTTCCTTCGGGCAAAACAGTTTATATAGCTGGGGGGGCGATCATACGTGGGCAAGTCCTGATCACAAATACTGAAAATGCCCGGATTACCGGCCGGGGAACGGTAGAAGGAGGAATCCGTATCGCAAAGTCAAAAAACGTAGAAGTAAGTGGCCTTTTCACTACTTCGTGTTTTACAGGAGGCTCCGAAAACATAGTCATCCGGAATGTTAAGAGCATTACTTCTTATAAATGGGGAGATGGGATGAATGTGATTTCCAGTAACAATGTGTTAATTGATAGTGTATTTAACCGCAACTCGGATGATTGCACAACGGTGTACGGTACACGGCTGGGTTTTACAGGAGGCTGTAAAAACATAACGATGAAGAATTCGACACTTTGGGCTGATGTAGGGCACCCAATCCTGGTTGGTACGCATGGCAGTACACCCAATCCTGAGCTACTCGAAAACCTGAATTACATCAATATTGACATCCTGGATCATCGTGAAAAACAAGTAGATTACCAAGGGTGTCTAAGCTTGAATGCAGGGGACAGCAATCTGATCAGGGATGTCCGTTTCGAAGATATCCGGGTTGAGAATTTTGAACAGGGTCAACTGCTTAATATTCGTGTGGTATTTAATCGGAAGTACTGTACTTCTCCAGGACAAGGAATCGAAAACGTGCTTTTTAAAAATGTCAGTTACAAGGGGCAAAATTCAAGCACTTCAATCATTGCTGGCTATGACGATCAACGGAAAGTGAAAAATCTGACATTTGAAAATTTAGAAATAAATGGAACCCTGATTAGCGATGATATGCCAGGAAAGCCAGGCTGGTTTAAAACCTCAGATATGGCTGGGATGTTTATCGGAGAACATGTTGAGGGCGTTGTGTTTCGCAGAAATAATAATTAACAATTCAGGAACTATTAAAATAAAACAGATCAGAGATCATTTAAAATAGAATTATGAACTTAAAATATATAGTGAAAAATTGTTGGTTTAGGAACGCATCATTATTGGTCATATGTCTGTTTACCTTTAATTTTGCAATCGCTCAGAAAGGGAATACTATTTTTCCAGGTGAGCGATGGTTGGATTCAGATGGCAACCACATTCAGGCGCACGGGGGCGGTATTATTAAAGTGAAAAACACTTATTACTGGTATGGAGAACAACGTCGGCAAGGCTTAGATTCTTTATATCGGTATGTGAGTTGTTATGCGTCCAAAGATCTGGTGAACTGGACTTTTAAAGGAGATGCAATAAAACTGTTAGATCCCGAAAACCTTGGTAAAAACTGGGTGCTGGAACGGCCCAAGGTATTTTATAATGAGCAAACCAAAAAGTATGTGATGTATATGCATTTGGATGGTCAGGTAAATGGTAAAGGGAGTAAATATGCTTTTGCACATGTCGGTATTGCCTTAAGCGATACTCCCGAAGGGCCTTTTGTATATTTGAAAAGTTTCAGGCCATTAGGCCGGGAAAGCCGCGATATAGGTCAGTTTATTGATGATGATGGAACTGCATACCTTATTTTTGAAGACAGGCCAGCTAAAGGATTTCATATCGTTAAGTTATCTGACGATTATCTTTCCGTTGAAAAGGAAATTTGCCTGATCAAAGCCCCACTCGAGGGGGGCGCTATTGTTCATTACAATGGTTTATACTATGCGATTGGATCTGCGCTTACCAGTTGGAACCCAAATCCAAACAAATATGCTACCGCTAAGTCATTGGAAGGGCCATGGTCTGAATTTCAAGATATTGCACCACCGGAAACCAACACCTATGGATCGCAGTCTACATTGATGCTGAAAGTAGCGGGAACCAAGTCTACCACTGTGATTTTTATGGCCGATATCTGGAAACCTAAAACGCAATGGGATTCCAGATATCTATGGATGCCACTTAAAATCGGAGATGGAAAGCTATGGTTACCTGAGCCCAAGCCTTGGAAATTGGATATTAAAACGGGAGTTCATCGGTAATCGAGCTGATTTTGATACTAACAAACCCGCGGATATATTTGCTGTGCTGGATTTTATCTGGTTATTGTTATAGATATCATCTTTTACTTTGAAAAATATTAATAACGAAACATGGCTATTATATGATAGCCATGTTTCGTTATTCAATAATCATAGCTAGTCCGGCTTTTACTTTAATTTCAAAAGGCAATTGATCTCCTTTTTTAACCGTGACCATCCGTTTTCGGATGCTTCCCTTCTCGTCATCTTCATAAATCGTAGCTTGATATTTTTGATTTTTATTCAGGAAATCAAGGTTGATTTGACCTTTCCAATCCTTTAACCCTGCCGCATTACCTACATACCAGGTTTTCCCTTTTCTCCTGGCCACACTGATGTTTTTTCCAATCTCTCCATCCAGATACAAGCTCTGATCCCAAACGGTGGGTACATACTTGAAAAACTCAATCTCTTCTTCATTGGTATAATCATTCGGTTTTCCGTACCAGAATATGGCCTGTAAGGGACTGAAATAAACCACCGTAAGAGCGAGCTGCTGGGCTTTACTAACTTTTAGATTTTTTCCGAAATTGTTTTTAGGATTTGGAAAACAAAAGGTAAAATCTGCTGCTCCCGCGAGGAACCTAGTAAATGGCAATACGGTCGTGTGAAAAGCATCAGGACTGTTTTCATCACCACGAATCCCTTCCTGGGTCAACAGGTAGGGATAGGTTCTGCTGAGGCCCGTTGGTTTGTAATTGTCGTGGATGTTCAGTAGCAGTCCCTGATCGTTTACTTTCTTAATAGCACCGCTGAGCCAGGTTAGTCCCTTTTGACTAAATCCGTCTATAAATCCGAATTTTAAGCCGCTAATGCCCCACTGCTTGTACAAAGGTAAAATACGGTCGATGTGATTTTGTAAACCGATATAGTTGACATAGAGAATTACCCCAATACCTTTTTGTTTACCATATTGAATGACTTTTGGTAAGTCGATTTGTGGGATAGGAATTGCCGGATCTGAAGATAATGCACGTTCCGGGCCATACCACCCGGCATCCAATAGAATGTGACTAAAATTCAGTTTGCTAGCCAAATCTATGCAATCCAGGCCAGCCTGGGTATTTAGTTCAGACCGTATCACCTTACCTGGCTTTATGCTTTCGGATGGCATAGTTGTTGGAGCCGGACTTAGTTTTAAAAACAAATCGCTGTATTGATGTAAACCAATGGCGGTAGTTGACATGCTGATGGTTCGCCAGGGACTTTCGAAAGCTGTATCGAACCGGATGTCTTTGTCCCTTTCAAAAACAAGGTTCAAACTATTGTCCCGTTGACCTTTACCCAGTTCGGCTTTCGTGTAGCTCGTATTGTTGGCTTCGCCGATACTCAGGTAAAAATGACCATTGCTTAAGGTCGCTGGTAAGTCGCAAGTCGTAATTAAAGCATTTAAATCAACAGGTGTAAATACCGATTCATGGTGGTATTGATAAATTTGATAAGCTTGATTGAAGTTGAAGCTGGTGGACTCGGCTGTAATCGTGACATCTTTGATTCCAGTTTGCTGCGGCACCTCATATTTGAAAGCAAGAGATCCGTTGAACACACGGGCAACAAGGTTGAAATTGATGGAGCCCGAACTACATGCCATGTTGATTTCATTATAGTTGTTTTCTACAAATTCATTTTCGCCCAAGGGCCATTTGAATTTTTCGGCATGAGTTTTTCGGGTAGTGCTTTTTATGCTTGTATTCTTGCCAAGGCTGACATTGTTGAGTGTTAAGCCCAGTTCAGACCAATCTATTACCTTTTTGCGCTGATCATTTAAGCTATAAGTTAGGTCTCCTTTGTCATTTAAGGTAAAGATAGCTTGCGTATGTTTGTCGGGCGAAACGACCTCGTACGTGTTGTTTGTCTGGGCAATGCTGTTCCATGCGCTCAGGTTAAGCAAGCACAAGCAGCATAGACCGAGATGTTTGCTGAAGTTTAATCTGATCCTCATTGGTTGACCGTGTTAAATAGCAAGGTCCCAAAAGCCGGCTGATCGCGGTCATATCCTTCTGGTCTGTTTTTTTCGATCACTTGTTTGGTAAAAGGCATCGCCAAACCCTTGACATTTACGTAATGGTTGTAAACCATTTCGTAAATTGGGATGAAGCGGCCTCTGCTAATTTCTGAGATTTTGGTCCAGTTGCTGTATTTTCCGGTCACATCTTTCCAGGTAAGGAAAGGAACATCGTTGTTTCCTAAATTGTACTTGGCCACATATTCAAAGCCTTTAAGTAAACGATTGTCTAAAGCACTATAGAGGTCATCGCCCTGGTTGGATGCAATTTCGCAAATGGAACCTAATGCACCAATGCCCAATTGGGAGTGACCTTGATCGCGGCCACTTTCCTGGATTTGGCCGGTTTCACTAATATAGTTTTGTATGGTGCCATTGTCATTTGCAGTTTTATAGAAATCAATGGCTTTAAGATACATGGTTTCATTATCGAAATAGATTGCGGCTCCGATATACATTCGGCTTACTATAGATCCCCAATTGCCATTGGTATAAGCTTTTGCTTGATAAAACGTCTCGCAAACCGGCAAAAAGACCTGTTGAATCAGCTTATTGATTTTAGTAGTTTGGGTCTTTGTGATCCCGCTGTTGGAATTTACCAGGATTTCCATGGCATTGACAATTTTCGAACCTTCTAAACCAGCCAGCAAAGGAGCGTCATTTGTGGTCGGAATGCTGGTTAGCGTATCGGCATAGGCTTCCAGGACTTGGATGGATTTAATGGCGTGGGCCTGGTCTTTGGTTATCATCCACATCAGCGCATTTAAATACGCTGCACTGAAATCTGATTCCATTTTGCTTTTGGTATAACTAAACTCCCCATCTCTTGAAATAGTTTGGAATGGGCCTTTGAGTTCGTAAGAGGCGCTGGCGCAAGGGTGTTCTGCAAGCAACGTATAAGAGCCATATCCGGGCAAGGATTTCTGTTGCCGCACCTGATACATGCGGTCTAAAGCTTGCTGGGAATGTAGAATTCCAGGATGTACAAATTTCCGCTGGGCAAAAGTACTTGCCCCTGAAACGATCAGGAGCAACGTTAAAATGGAGTGAAGGTTAGGTCTCATAATTATTTGTGTGTTGCTAACTAAAAAAATACTATCCGTAAGACACCTTAACTTAGCACTGCTACTCAATTCGGTTCAATATTAACTTAATCGTTACAATGTGTTTAACTTTAAGTGTCACAACGCTATTCGCGATTTTGATAAGCAGGATTACTTCATGGAAGATTAAATGTTTTGAAAAAAATAAGATGGACTGAGTATTAAAGGCTTTTTTTATTGTCAAAATGATTATAATTAGATCTTAAATGAAACCATCATGAGTTTACAATTATGAAAATAGTCGTTTTGCTTTTTAGTCTTTGTTTTGCCCGGCCTCTTTTGGTGAATGCTTTTTTTCAAAAAGCAACAGGACCAGGTAAAATCATCTATGTTGCTAAATCTGGAGATGACACCGCCGATGGGTCACCACTGCATCCACTTTTGACCATAAATCAAGCAGTATTGAAAGCTGAACGGGGAGATCAGGTGATTATTCGTAAAGGCATTTACCGGGAGCAGGTAACTTTGAATAAAGGTGGAACCTCTGAAGCTGAAAAAATTACAATAAAAGCTGCAACTGGTGAAATTGTAAGCATTAAAGGTTCTGAACAGGTTAAAACTTGGACTAAGGAAAACGATGGTCTCTGGAACCTGGTTGTAGATACTGCTGCTTTTAAAGGGCTCATCTTTTTTAATAATGTAAAGATGCAGCGAAAGGATGAATTAAATCAGATTAAAGGGTCTATGTTGACCTGGACAGCAGAAAATCGCAATGACAAGGTTTTGATCAAAGCAAATTTCGGTAAAAGTAATCCCAATGTGGAACTGACTGAAGTTTCAGTCCGGTCATCAGGTATTTCAGCTTTGAAAAATGTAAATTACATCCATCTTGAAAGGATTCAGGTTAGTCAGGTATTTAGTCCTGAGGCAACGATTTATGGAAAACAAGCGGGAGCGATTGAAACGGGAGGGGGTATACACTGGACGATTCAAAACTGTACAATACAGGACTGTAGTGCCGTAGGCATTTCCATTGGCCATACGGGCAGAGCCTATCCCGATGCCGGACCAGGAAATCCGGAGTTTAGCGATTACAAAGAGCTGGCAGCTGTTGGTCATCATGTTATCCGCAATAATCATATGCTTAGGTGTGGTCAGGCAGGGATTTTCGGTTTAGCAGGGGGAACCGCCAGTCTGATTGAAGGAAATCTGATCGAAGAAATCAATACCGATGGAGCATATACAGGAACTGAATGTGGGGGAATCCGTCTGGCACTAGCTATAGATGTGACCATTAAAGGTAACCTGATCAGGAAGATTAAAGGAGAATCAGGTTACGGCATATACCTGGGGCCCTTATTTCAGGCTGCGCGGGTTACAGAGAACATTATTGCCGATACCAGAGCTGACGCTTTATACTTATTCAACAGCCACGGTCCTGCCCTGGTCGACAATAATGTTGTTATACCTGGTAATCAGGATGGTAAATTAGGTGTGAAAATGCTGGCTAGTGAGGCGAATGTGTTTATCAATAACCTGTTTTACAATTGTCGTTTTGCCAATGAGCGTAGATCAGGTCGCTCGGTAGCCACAAGTAACTATCTGCCACACACATTAGTTATTAAACAAACAATTCCTTCTCTGAATATTGATCACCGATGGTTTGGAAATACCTTTATCAAACAAAAGCTGGATATTCCTGCTTGCACAGATTGTAAGATCGATTACAACGTTTTTATAAAGGACGCTGGGTTTCGCCTGGTACATACCTCGACAGGAGCGAATGTTCTATCTAATTTAGAAGCGAGTGCTCCGGTACATCCGGAATTCAATGCAAAATTCATAGGCTTTTTTGCTTTAAGTAAGCAATATCTTGAGTATCCAAATGGGAATCCTAAGCTTCCTACTTCATTTTCACTAGTAAAGAAATAAGCAATGATTAAATTATATTCCAAAATTGTCATGTGCGCTTTTTTAATGATCCTTACATTAATGAGTCATGCACAGGTTTTGAAACTGGAAAAACCGAAAGCTTATCATCCGGCTCCTTTTACGCATCCTGGCTTATTGCATTCGTCTGCCGATCTGGAAAGAATGAAGGAAATGGTAGCGAAAGGAATTGAGCCCTGGAAAAGTGGTTATGAAAAGTTTAAACAAAGTCCTTATTCCAAATCCGATTGGAAACCGAGCGCTGTGGCACATGTAGAGCGGAGTCTTTTAATTGGAGCTGGGAAAAATATAGGAAATCTGGAAAGGGATGTTTGTGCGGCTTATCAAAATGCAATGATGTGGACGATTACGGGCGATGAAGCACATGCCCAGGCGGCGGTCCGGATCATTAATACCTGGTCTGACACTTTTAAAGTATTTGATGGAACCGATGTGGAGTTGGGTGCTGGTTTAAATGTATTTAAAATGGCGAGTGCAGCTGAAATTATACGTGCTACTTATTCCAAATGGACGCAGGCAGAGATAAAAAAATGCCAGGAAATGTTTAGCCAGGTATTTTATCCGCCGATCCAGTACTTTGCACTTTGGGCACATGGAAACTGGGATTTGGCTTGCATGAAGGGCATGATGTCTATCGCCGTATTTAATGATGACCATGCGATGTTTGATCGGGCGGTCGATTTTTATTATCGCGGTCCTGGTAATGGCAGCCTGCTGCATTACATTATCAATGAAGCCGGGCAGGGGCAGGAAAGCGGTCGTGATCAGCCACACAGCATGCTGGGCATTGGTCACCTCGCTGAAATGTGTGAGATTGGTTGGAATCAGGGAATAGATATGTATCAATTTGCTGATAACCGGCTTTTGAAAGGCTTTGAATATACAGCCAAATACAATTTGGGTGAAGAAGTACCTTTTGAGCCTTATAACGATACGAGTGGCCGCTTTCCAGCATCGACAATTTCTACTAATGGAAGAGGTAAGCTACGTTCTATATTTGAGCAGGTGTACAACCATTATGCTTTTAGGGTAAAGGGAGTACCCGCTGAACAATATCAATATACCAAAGCAGCAGCGGATAAATTGAGACCGGAAGGTGCAGGATTCAATGCAGATAATGCCGGTTTTGGTACCCTGTTCTTCTCGCTTGCGAAAGGAAAATAACAATGGTTTAGTTCGATTTTATTTACCAGTCAATTTAATTGCAAGCTCAGATGTTTTATAACTTTAATAATTGTCTCTATGACGTCAAAGAGAAGTTACTTACAGGCATTTCTATGAAAATATGGGCTATGTTCAGATTGCTGAAATTACAGACTGCCAGTGTCACTCTGTTACGGATACAATTTATCGCACAAAACAGGTGCTAAGGAAAACAATGATGGTCAAAAATATTTATGTGAACTGTTCGCTGGATAATTGACATGATTTTATTTCGATGATATTCAAATAGATCTCTAATAATCAGAGGGCTTTTTTGATATAATATGAATAGAATGAAAAAAAAGATTAGACAAGAGTATATTTGTTTGTGTACGCTGTCTTATTGAGATGAATAAAAAGATTCCTGAAGAAAAAAATGAAGAGAAGCTGCCGTTTTCCTTTCAAAAGAAAACGGTATCTGAGGATGAAATTGCAGAACACTGGCAAAAAATAGTAGCCAGGCTTGCTGAAAAACCCACCACTAATGAAACTGATGGGGAAGATACAGTAATAAAATATTCTCCCCCAAGTAAAAAATAAACACATCGCATTTATTTGAGTATATCTATGATTTCATTGTCTTAACTTAAACCATAAGTGATTGACTATAATTTTTATTCGAGAATTATGCTTAACTGCTGCTCCACTGTTCGTTTTTTTTTGCTTTAAAGGCACAGTTGAAACCTGCTCAAGCCATTGTCTATTGGGCCGAACAGGCCAATAAAACTCTCAGTAATATCCCGATAACCCATCCTGATGTTTCAAGAAACATCGTTCCGGGAACCCTCTAACTGGCGCTATATTAAACCAAATGTTATCGCCGCTGAGTTCTGGCCCTAAAACTTTGGATTCCTTATCTATAATGGACAATTGTTTGACTGATCCATTATAACTGATCTCAATTGCTGAATAATTTGGTGATCCAAAGTAGGATAATCCAGCTTTTTGACCAATAGACATGCCCTTGGATTGATAAATTACCTTATCGGACCCGTTAATTATTGATTTTCCATCAGCAGACATCTTCAACAGGTGGATTTTATAATGATCACTAAAATTGGTTCCAATCAGGTATCCCTGACCATCTTCGTCCCAAAATGGACAGCAGTCGTCCCATCCTTTGCCGCGCATCATTTTGTGTACGGGTTCCCATGGGCCTTCTGGTCGGGCGGCCGTGCTCATAAAGTATCCCTCATCCGGATCAAAAAAGTATACCCAAAAGCGTTTCTTGTGAAAACGTATTGCGCCGGCCGCCCAGATCCCTCTGCCATAACGGTCCATTTCGTCCCAGTTCATGGCCAGCGATGTTCCAGTTCACCAGGTCTTTTGAATGTCAAATCATAAAGCCCGGAGAAAATTGAAACGTCGATGTGACCGCATAATAGTCCTTGCCAACACGTATACAATCAATATCGCTAAAGTCGCCTGGTAAGACCGGATTTCTGAAGTTACCATTATGCTGGTCACCCCATTTGCTCCAATCGCCCCAATCTGGATAAGTTTGTGGAGTTTGGGCTATGCAAAAAACTGTTAAACCAATAAGCGATATAATTAATATCGGGATCTTGAAAAAAATAAAAACTTTCATCCAAATATTGCTATAATATAATATGTTATGATCCGTATCAATATTATGATCCGTATCATCAAAAGGAATTGAGCAGGACCTGTTGTGCAAGGCTATGCAGGCCAGGGGTTGTTGAGAATAGTGTGATAAGGAGTGCTGGTGTAAAAAAGGTATATCTTCATTTTTACTGGTTAAAGCTTAATCGAAAACTTTCGGCCACTGTAATGGATTGATTTGTCAATCGAGTGATTATCAAGGCTTGTCCCGTTTTTCTGGTTTACCATTACAATGTTGAATTTTCGTTTACTTATCATGCCCTTAAATTGCCCTTTTCTATCTTTGATGGTCAATGTTTTTGAGGCATCGTTCCACTTAAAATGGATTTCTGAAAATTGTCCTTTCTCGTAGTTATAATTGTCGTTTTCATCTTCGTAAAGAATGAAGTCGCCATTATCGCCAGGGTAAATGCGGATATCCAGTTCATTCCATTTCTTTTCGGTTGCGTACTGTACTTTAGGGCCCCAAGGTATAATCGAACCTGCTTTTACGTAAAGCGGTATAATTTCGATAGGGGTTTCACGTTTCACTGTCTGCCCGCCATTAAATACCTCACCCGTCCAGAAATCGAACCACTTGCTTTCTGATGGAAGATATATTTCTTTGCTTTTAACGCCTTTGTCCGTAACAGGCGCCACCAGGAACGAATTTCCGTACATATATTCCGCACTGTTTTCAAAGCCCGAAGGATCGTTGGGGAATTGGGAATATAATGGCCGCATTATTGAACCTGCCCTATGCGTTACCGCCCAGGCGGTTGCATAAGTATAGGGGAGTAAACGGTAACGGAGGTTAATGAACTTCTCCTGAACATCAAAGGCCTCATCTCCTTTTTTGCCGAACTGATATATCTCCCTTGGGATATCAGTTCCATGGGAACGCATCATGGGAGTAAATACAGCAAACTGCATCCAACGGTTATACAATTCCTGAAAATCAGGGTTTTTTGCACCGCCGCCCTTTACAAATGCTCCTGCGAAAAAGCCGCCAATGTCTCCGTTCCAATAAGGCAACCCGGTTAATGAAAAATTCAAGGCCGCTGGAATCTGGTTTTTCAGCGTTGGCCAGTTAGACGCAACGTCTCCACTCCAGGTGTTAGTCCCGAATCTTTGCTGGCCTGCAAAAGCAGATCGTGTTAATAGTAATATGCGTTTATTATTATTTGCTGCCCTTTGGTGATCGTAAACACCCCTGGTATGCTGAAGTGGGAATGCATTCAGTACACTTCGGTAACTGCCCAGGAAAGTAGGTTGATCGAAATCCTTTTCCTTGATATTGATGTGGTCTGGCTCGGTAGAATCAAGCCACCAGGCATCTATGCCCAATGAAAATATCCCTTTGCTGAGGTAGTTCCAGTAAATATCACGTGCCGCTGGATTATATACATCGTAAGGTCTGGTGTTTGCCCCTGGCGGCCATGTATCAAAGTTAATGAGCATATTCTTCGATTTAAATTCTTGGTATTGAGGGGTTTTTGGTGCAAAGCCTGGCCAGGAAACAATAAAAAGATGGGCATTGAGCTGGTGTACACTATCTACCATAGCCTGGGGTTTTGGAAAAGTGGTCTGATCAAAACTCATTGCATTCCAGTTATCGTCTTTCCCCCAATATTGCCAGTCTTGTACAATGCCATCAAGAGGTACCTTTAACGATCTGTATTTTTTTACCACATCAACAAGTTGGTATTGGGTTTTGTACCGCTCGCGCGACTGACTAAAACCAAATGACCACAGTGGCATCATAGGAGATGAGCCGGTAAGGTCGCGCATCTGCGCAACCACGCCATCACCACCTCCACCAAACATAAAATAATAATCAGCGCAGTTTCCTACTTCCGAATCGAATGAGGTTTCCTGTAAATTATCTGTAAAAATAGTAGGTGAATAGTTGTCCCAGAAAATACCGTATCCTTTAACCGACTGGAAAAAAGGTATACCAATTTTCATGTTCTCTTGTTTGAGGGATAACCTTTGCCCCCTTTGATTCAACTTTCCGTTCTGGTGTTGGCCAAGTCCGTAAATAATTTCAGCCTTATCCAATAAATATGCCTGTCTGACAGCATAAGTTGAAGTTCCCGCATCTTTTATCCTGGTGAACTGTGTGCCATAGTCCTTTTCTGAGAACAGGCTCTTTCCACCTTTATCCATAAAGAAAACTTTTCCTGTTTGCAGATTGAGTGTTGCAGATATGTGGCTACTACTGATGGTTACGTTTTGTTGGCTATTTTTAATATCGAGTGTTAGCTGCTCTGGAAGTTTTACTACCGAGAGGCTTTCTTTTTTTGGCGAGGAACCTTCTGGCTTTTTAAACACACGTACGATCGATGGGGAGTAGAATGTTACCTCAATATCCATTGATTCAGTGCGGGCGTGTATGCCCTGAGCTGTCTTTTCAAAAGACTGGGCATGTGTAGAAATGTGGTAAGTTAAAAATAATGCGATTACGGTAATAAATTTTCTTTTCATGTTGAATGTCATTTGCCCGGTAATTTCACGATCATCATTCGCAATGCGTAACAAAAGCAAATTTTCCCCTGAAGCTTTTTCCATTATTTTGATGTTATTTGGTTAGATACAGCATTAAACTCATTTCTTAGATTAATGCTGGTTTAAAGAATTTCGCCCTGAAAGTTAAGTTGATGTAACTTATTTTTAGACCAGTGTACGAATGTAACAACTGTTATCAAATAAAAAAATATTCTTGAAAATTTTTTAACGTATTTTTGACGTTTATTTTTTATGCGCTTCTTTTTGGGTCTTGCACTAATGGGCACTGACCAACTTTTAAACAATACTTTTTAGCCTGAGGATGTTGTTTTTTTGTTGATATCAGTTATTTAGTAGTTTTTTCTAAGGGGAGATGCCGATTTCGTTATCTGGGACTCAAGGTCAAGACTGTTATAATAAAGTTCCCTTTCTGGTGGGAATTACTTGCAAAAGATAATTAAAAGACTTGTACGCAGTCTTGCAATGGAATAGGGAAGATTGTTGCGGGGCACTATCTGACACAACTTTCGTACCTGGACTTCAGTTAGTAGTAAACCGACTGTGATAAAAGGTGAAAAAATCAGTAACTGAGAGTATAATTTCCCAACATAGCCGTCTTTCAGTTATTTAATTAAAAAGCTCTGACCGCTACTTACTGCATGCAAGTTGGGGTTGAAATTTTTAAGTAGCTGAGCCACTAGTTTGATCAGAACCTCGGATAGCGGCCGGGCAGATAATTATGAATTACTATACCGCATCAGAAAAGCCTAATTTTCTGTTCGAAAAAAAAATAACTTTATTAGAGTATGATTTTTTCATAATTGTGTCATAACACTAATAAAGCAAAAAATACTTTGCTATTCTAACCAAACCAACTATAAACCAATGTTATGAAATACCTGTACCTAAAGTGCCGTCTAGAGTTTTTTTTAAACGTAAATATGAGGATTAAAAGAGACTGCCATGATTTAACAGTTCCACTGAAGAATGACCGGAGGCTATTTGACCTCTCAAATGTCCATTCCCAATAAGTCTGCAATTTCTATGAGCATTCCCGAAGGGGAAATTTTTGAACTTTATAACTCAATTATTATGCGTTTTTTATTTTTTTTATGCCTTTGCCTCCCTGCAATTTCAGGGTCTGCAGCAGGGCTTAATCATGGACGGGGGACTAGACAAGACACCACAGTAGTTCCGATGAACTTAGCTTATACGTCCACTAAAGATTCGCTTCGAAAGAAAGCAGTTAAGATTGGCGGACTAAACAAGGCTGTGGTGAAATCCATCCAGGTCTCTTTGTTTCCCGGGGTTTCCCTACAGCAATATTTAAAAGGACAGGCTGCTGGGGTAGCTATTCAGGAACCAAGTGGTGAACCAGGAACAGAACAGAATGTCTTTGTACATGGTACAGCTGTTCCACTCTTTTCTGCTAAAGATATTTCGTCAACACAACCTTTAATCGTGTTGGATGGAGTTCCAATAATTTCTAAAGATCATCCCTTTGCTTATGACATTCAGCAGTATGATTACAAACGGATCGGTCCGGCTACGAATATGCTTGCCGGCATTGATCATGAGAATATCGAAACAATAGAAGTAATTAAAGACCTGAGCGAGGT
>CAMLDJ010000067.1 GCA_946478755.1 uncultured Pedobacter sp.
TCGGTTTAACGGAATCTGAAATCAACTCGGTATACAGTTCCGGACAGGTCTCCTATAAAGATTACATCTACCTGGACCTTACTGCCCCTAATGACTCGTCTTCTACACAGTCAAAGGAAAAAAACTCAATTTTCTATCCCTCAGTAAGCGCCAGCTTCATCGCTTCCGAAGCCCTTAATTTCAAAAGTAATGTGATCCGTTACCTCAAATTAAGAGGTTCATGGGCACAGGCAGGCAGCTCAGGAAATCCTTACCAGTTAAGCGGTACCTATAGTCTGGATCAGTTTACCCACGGCGGCGTTCCGCTGGGATCATTCACGACCATTATTCCGGATAAAAACTTAACCAATGAGCTGACCACGTCAATTGAATTTGGTTCGGATCTTGAATTATGGTCGGGCCGTGTTGGCTTAGGCTTTACGGTTTATCAGGCTTCTACAAAAGATCAGATCCTCGATGTTCCGGTATCGCCATCCAGCTTGTTTACCGTGATGAGGATCAATGCCGGGGAGATCCGTAACCGCGGTATTGAGCTGTCCTTCAATGCAACGCCAATTAAAACGACGTCGGGCTTTACCTGGAAAACCACATTTAACTTCAATAAGAACTCAAATAAGGTGTTGTCGCTTTATCCGGGTGTACCAACCTTTTTGCTGGGATCAGACCGAGGCATCAATGTAGTGGCGGAAGTGGGTAAGCCATTCGGGCAGCTGATAGGCACGCAGTTTGCCTGGTTGAAGGATGAGAACGGCAACCGACTGATCGATCCGAATACAGGCCTGCCTTTAACCAGTACCAGCCGCGTGCAGGAAACGATCGGTAATGCACAGCCAGATTGGTTGGGCGGCTTTTTTAACACTTTTACCTATAAGGGTTTTACGCTAAATGCGTTGATAGACATCCGTCAGGGCGGTATGATCTTCTCTCAGAGTAACCGGGAAGAAATTATTTACGGAACAACAAAGAAAACTTTGGCAGGCAGGGATGGTTCTTACCTGGCAACAGGTGTGGTGGCCATTAAGAATCCCGATGGCAGCTGGAGCGGTACAGGAGTGGCCAATACCAAAACCGTAAAGGCACAGGATTATTGGAATGTGGTAGCCAGTGATAAGGAAGTAATGGTGTCGGAAGAGATGCTGAACGATGGCAGTTATATCGCCATGCGGGAATTGAGTTTGCGTTACCAGGTCCCTGCCAGGTTTTTACCAGGCAATAAGATCAGGAATGCTGCAGTTGGTGTTTACGGGCGTAACTTGTTTTACTTTCAACGCAAAACGGATGGGTTCTCGCCAGAGTCGGCCTCCTTTAATACCTCCAATTCTTCCATCGGTATCGAATCGACCTCATTGCCTATGCTTAGAAACATTGGATTTAACCTGAGTATTGGATTTTAACCTGACCATTAGCATTAGAAATATGAAAACGAAAAATATAATCAAAATAAGCCTGTATAGTTTATCCATCGCTATCGGTTTTAGTGCCTGTACCAAAGATTTTGAAAAGTTGAACACACCACCAACCTCTATTACCAGCATCGATCCGTCCCTGTTGTTTTCCAGAGTGCAGAAAGATGGTACTTTTTTCGAAGGAGGTGAGCTGCCCAACAATAAATTCGGTTCATGGGTACAGCATTGGGCCGGGGGAGCAGTGGTGCCCGTATCCAGGTACATCGAATCTTCGGAAGATCTGATATGGGAACAGCATTATAGCTTGATCCGTGACCTGCGACAGATCCGTCTGGAGCTGGCTGGCAAGGAAAATGATCCATCAGGAAGAACAAAACTGGCTATTGCCCGCATCTATGAAATTAGTATCTGGCAACGCCTCACAGATCTTTTCGGGGACATTCCTTATTCCGAAGTTTCTAAAGATGCAACCGCAATTAATGTTACACCGGCATTTGATACCCAGGAAAGTATATACAGCTCGCTGATTGCTGATCTTGATGTGGCGATGAACAATTTGAATGATGCAGATGAGAGCTACGGTACCGCAGATTTCTTCTATAAAGGTACGACGGCGATCAATTCATGGCGTAAATATGCCAATTCTTTGAAGCTACGCCTGGGTTTGAGGTTGCGCTATGCAAACCCTACACTGGCCAGAGCTACCGTTGAATCAGCGATGGGAAAACCAGCCTTGTTGTTCAGTGCAAATGCAGACAATGCTGCGGTAGCTACTTTTAACAACGCACAGCCTGTAAACACCAATCCGATGCTGCGCCAGTTCCTTACCGGAAGTGCGGATCTAAGATATCTCGCGGCTGCATTGGTTGATAAGCTGAAGGCATACAGCGATCCACGTCTGCCCTTGCTGGCACAGTTAACGGTGAATGGCGTAAACGGCGGCCAGCCGGATTATGTGGGTTTAGGCGCAGCCTTAAACGACACGCAACTGGCACAGGTCATCAGAAATAATTACTCAACCGCTTCGCTGAGTACCTGGTTTAGCCAGACTTTTGCACCCATTCCGGTTTATTCCCTAACCTATTCGGAAGTCTGCTTTTTTAAAGCCGAAGCGGCATTGTTGGGCTGGGGTGCGCAATCGACAGCCGCTGAGGGTTTCTTTAAAGCGGGAGTAGCAGCTGCACTTCAATTGCCTCCATATAATATAAACACCATTCCTCCGGCATATGACAATGCTGTACTGTCATTTACAGGGCTTACAGATGGACAGAAGCTCGACAGGATTATGACCCAAAAGTGGATACATCTTTTCGGTAGAAATTACGAGGCCTTTGCAGAATGGAGAAGAAATGGTTTGCCCGCTTTAACGCCAGGCAGTAACCTGGGCTCTACCAACGGACAGATTCCACGCAGGGCAATTTACTCCACCCGCGAGTCGCAGTTGAATACCAGTAATTATAGCACTGCTGTTGGCCGCCTGAGTAATGGAGATTCTTTCCTTTCCAAAGTTTGGTGGGACAAGCGATAAGTAATAGCGGAATGAAAATCTTAAAAATGCAATTAAATCAAAATGGCCGGATCTTTCCGGCCATTTTGATTTAATTGCCGTCTATTCATATTACATTTAAAGATCAGGAAGTATAGATAAGAGTGCAATGGCCTTTTGAATGACCAGCTTATCCTGATCACTATAATGTTGCGCAATTAAACCTGCAAGCCATTCCTCTCTTTCCAGTCTGGATTCCTGCACTTTGCGCTTGCCTTTTTCGGTTAGTGAAGCAAAAGTTTTTCTTTTGTCAACTGTCGCAGCTTTTCTGGAAATGTATTCGAGCTCCGCCAGTCTGTTTAATACCTGCGACATATATTGAGAGGATATATTCAGCTGTGCGCTCAGTTCGGAGGGAAGCATTTCTTCGTTGACGATCAATAACTGAAGCACGCTTCGTTCTGTTATAGACATTTGCTCAGGATTGCTGATCTGCTTTCTCAGTCTGCGCTGCATTCGGGTAATCAGATCACGAAGGTTATGCGCAATATTTTTATCAAATTCGGATGCCATAGCTGCAAAATTAAATTTTAGTTACAATAGATTGGAGTCTATTTCCTCTTCAGGTAACACCTGTATTTCTTTTTTGAGTTTCCCGCCTTTTAAATGTCTGAAATGCAATAAAGCGAAGCAAAGCGCTGTAACTCCTGCGATCAGGACAGTTTCCCGGGGGCCGACCAGGGTAGACAGGTAACCGATCACTAAGCTGCCAATAGGCTGCAGACCGAAGAATACCATTACGTATAAGCTGATTACACGTCCTCGCATCTCAGGGGCAACACTGGTTTGAATGAGTGTATTGCTGATCGCATTCTGAGACATCATGCCAAAGCCTGTCGTTGCTGCAAAAATCAAAGCAAGCCAATACAGATTTTGATGTGAGAACAAGATGAGTCCGGCACCTAAAACCAGCGTATTGATAAATAGTATCTTTTGCAGATTTCTTTCTGGTTTTAAAGAGGCCAGAAAAAGTGCACCTCCAAATGCTCCCATGCCAATTGCACTATCTATAATGCCAAATGTACTGGCATCGCCTTTAAAAACATGACGGGCATAATAGGGAATTAAGGTGCTGTAAGGTAGAACGAACAAACTGATTAACCCAAACATGAGTATGACGAAAGCAATGGAAGGTGTCTTTTTTACATAGGAAAGCCCTTCCTTTAATTCGATCAACATATTTTTAGTATGCTTCTTTACTTTAAAGACGGGCAATTTCATCATTAATAATGACCCGATTACAGCAATAAAACTTAGGGTATTCAGCAAAAAACAGTAACTGTCCCCAAGGTATTGCAATAAGAAACCAGCAAACGCGGGACCAATGATCCTGCTGAGGTTAACCATAGAGGAATTTAAAGCAAGTGCATTGGCCAGATCCTCTTTATCATCCACCATTTCATATACTAGTGATTGACGAGCTGGTACATCGAAAGCATTGATTAAGCCCAGAAGCGTACTTAATCCAAGAATCATCCACACATTATAATGGTTAAAAAAAACCAGGAGGGTTAACAAAGCAGCCTGTATCATGGAGGCAACCTGGGTCACGATTAAAACGCGGTGTCGATTATAACGGTCGGATATTACCCCACCAATTAAAGAAAATAAAAAGGAAGGGAACTGGCTGGCAAATAAAGATAGCCCAAGCATAAATGTAGAATGGGTAAGCGAGTAGATGATCCAGCTAACCGCAGTTTTTTGCATCCATGTTCCAATTAAAGAGACGGACTGCCCGGAAAAATAGAGCCTGAAATTCCGGCTCCTGAATGCCTTAAATGTACTTATTTCCATACTTGCTGGTCTACTCTGCTGTAATAATGACTTTAGCTAACCCGGATATCATTGCATTCTGCATATCCATTATCAACAACGCAGTACCTTTTTCTTGCTCATTCATTGTGGTAAGTTTACTTTGCAAAGTTACTTTGGTAATATGCTGTTCGCAAAGTTTATGTGAATTGTAACAATCAAATTATAAATGTGAACTAAAAAAGAAGAGTTAGCCCAATTCAATTTTATTGCCGGCATTTTTTAGTTGAATGGTGTTTTTATCCATTAGCTACCAATGCGTTTATACTATTTTCTTCATTTACACGTTATTGTGTTATCTAAGTTTCAAACGTCATGTCAATATATCTAGAATTCCCTGCAATTGAAGATTACCCGGTATATAATCCTTTGGAGCAAATTGCTGTAATTATTCCAAATTGGTTGGTAAATACCGTTCAGAGCTGTCTGCCAGATTCGGACGCTTTAGATATTAACGAAGCATAGTCGGGAAATAAAATAAATCCAAGGGGATCTTAATAGATTAAGTTATCCCTTCTTTTTAAAGCTCCTCATAGCCAGTATTGCACTTAACATCATTAATACTGCAGCCACAAAATACGGCGCACCTGGTAAATAGACGGGTGCAGATGCATTGGTGAAATAATAAAAAATATACGTCATAAACCACGGGCCAAAGATCGAACTTAAGCTCATTAGACTGGTTAAGCCACCTTGTAATTCGCCCTGTTCATTGGCTGGTACCTGATTGGTCATGATCCCTTGTAAAGCGGGCCCTGCAATTCCTCCCAATGCATAGGGAACCATGTAAGCAAACATCATCCAGCCTTTATTGGCCAGGCCGAACAGCACCATACCCACAGCATACAACATTAAGCCAATCCAGATGCTGCGTTCCTGACCCAGTTTTGGGATCGCAATACGGATCAGTCCTCCCTGCACCAGTGCGATCATCAGGCCTATAAAACCTAAAGAATAACCCACCACATCTTCGTTCCAGTTAAACTTCTGCATGGTGTAAAAAGTCCACACACTTTGTACCGCATGGCCCGCAAAATAAACAATGAACAGGCATACGGAAAGATTGATCACTGAGGGGTATTTTTTTAGCTGAAGAAGTGTGCCGAGTGGGTTGCAGCGCTTCCAGTCTAAGTCGCGGCGATGCTCCTTAGGCAGAGATTCCGGTAGGATAAAGAAACCATAAGCGGCATTCAGCAGCGCAAGTGCCGCTGCGGCATAAAAAGGGTAGTGGGTATCCATTTTACCCAGAATGCCGCCTATTACCGGGCCTAATATAAACCCCAACCCAAACGCCACGCCAATCATACCAAAGTTCTGCGCACGTTTTTCGGGACTGCTCACATCAGCAATGTAGGCCGACGCAGTAGTAAAACTTGCGCCGGTAATTCCGGCAATGATGCGGCCCACAAAAAGCCAGCCTATGGTAGGGGCAAAAGCGAGGAAAAGATAATCGACTCCGAAACCCAGCAATGAAAACAAAAGAACCGGCCTGCGTCCATATTTATCACTAAGGTTACCGACCAGTGGGGCACATAAAAATTGCATCACGGCATAGGCCACCAGTAAAAGGCCGGACATTTTAGAGGCATCACTGATATCGCCATGGATAAGACCTTCTATCAACTTAGGGAAAACAGGAATAATAATGGCTAAGCCGATCACATCGATCAATAAAGTGATAAATATAAAACTTAAGGCAGCAGGACGTTTTTCTTGTTTTATTTCGGTCATGGCGCCAAATGTAGTGAAATCCAGAAAATATCGGCATGTATTAAAACCAGCATTTTGCAGAACTTTTAGCGGTACCCACTGTTAAGGAACATGAATATTATTTCATATAATTTATAATCCTATGAACAGCATTAATAAAAACCAGCCGGAAAGTAGCCACAAAAATTTAGACAGCGAGGCTGCCTTGCAAAAGATTAAAGAGTTGGTCGAACAGACGGAGACCTGTTTTTTCTGTACGGAACCCAGCGGCTCAGGATCTGACGGAGTGCGGCCAATGACTATTCAGGAAGTTGATGAAAATGGTCATTTATGGATGTTAAGTGCCAATGACAGTCATATCAATGAGGAAATCGCACTGGACCCAAAGGTGAAGCTTTATTTTCAAGGCTCGAAACATTCCGATTTTTTATATCTGACCGGCGAGGCTAGTATTCATGGCGACAGAACCAAAATTAAAGCACTTTGGAACCCAATAATGAAAACCTGGTTTACTGAGGGAGAAAGTGATCCCCGTATCTCATTGATCAAAGTTGTTCCTGCCTATGGCTACTATTGGGATACAAAACATGGAAGCATGGTGGCCGGTATAAAGATGTTGATCGGTGCAGCGATCGGTAAAACGCTGGACGATTCTATTGAAGGTAAGCTTAGGGTTTAACGGCTCCTGTTCGTTTTTCTACCTTATAGTTAACTTATATTGAACGGATCTTATACGGATCTTATACGGATGTTATACGGATGTTGAACGGATACTGTACGGACTGGCCCGACTAGCATCCGTTTAACATCCGTTTAACATCCGTTAATTATTGGTTAAAGAGTGATCCGACAACAGGGAACGAAATGAGGTCTGAGCGGTCGCTAATTATTGTGTGATTAAAGTCTGACTTTTTAAAAAATAAACGCCATTTTTGCAAACTGTAAACACTGAATGAAGATGTAAAAAGGATTGCGGATATATGGAAGAGGAAGTTGTTGACGAGATCATTGCCCTGATAGAACAGGATGATGATGCACAATTAAAAGTTTACCTGGATGACCTCAACATATCCGATGTTGAGCATCTGATCGATGAACTCCCCCAGCATGCCGTTAAATTTATTGATACGCTGTCTATAAAAAGAGCGGTCAATGTTTTCAGGATCCTCGACTTTCCTACTCAGGAAAGGATCATCAAAAAACTTCCCGGAAACAAACTGACCGAGCTGATCAACCTGCTGCCACCTGACGACCGTACTGCCTTGTTCAGTGAATTAAAAGGCGATGCGGTAAAAAAACTGATTATTCTGCTGCCGGCAAAAGACAGGATTGAAGCGCTGGCACTGTTGGGATATGAAGAAGATAGTGTGGGAAGGCTGATGACGCCCGACTACGTGGCTGTAAAAAAGGACTGGACCGTTAGCCGGGTATTGTCGCACATCCGGCGCTATGGCAAGAATTCGGAGACCATTGATGTGATCTATGTAATTGATAAAGATGGCGTACTGCTGGATGACATCAGGATCAGGGAAGTCCTGCTTGCAGACCCGGAGGCTAAGATCGGAGAACTGACGGACCATCGTCTAATCTCGTTGAAGGTGAATGATCCGCAGGAAGAGGCTATTAATGTGTTCAGGATGAACAATAGGGTCGCATTACCCGTAATTGATGACCATCATGTCTTGCTGGGCATTGTCACCGTTGATGATATCCTTTGGATTGCAAACGAAGAATATACAGAAGACATTCATAAGATAGGGGGTAACCAGGCGCTCGATGAACCATACCTGGATGTGCCGGTATTTCAATTGTATAAAAAAAGAGTCGTCTGGTTAATCGTGCTTTTTTTTGGCGAGCTGCTCACTATTTTCGCCATGTCTAACTTTGAAAGACAAATAGAAAAAGTAGTTATTCTGGCTACATTTATTCCCCTGATCATATCAAGTGGCGGTAATAGCGGCTCCCAGGCCGCAACACTGATCATTCAGGCCATGGCCCTTGGTGAGGTTACCATTAAAGACTGGTGGAGGGTAATGAAAAGAGAAATATTTTCCGGTATTTTTTTGGGTGCGACGCTTTGCTTGCTCAGCTTCTCCGTAATCATCTCCTGGCAGGCCATCTCGGGTTCAATAGCCGCGCCTGTGCTGATTGGCGGTGTGGTTGGCTGCTCCTTAATCGGCGTGGTACTATGGGGAACGCTAATGGGCTCCATGCTCCCTTTATTGCTAAAGAGCGTTGGTGCAGATCCGGCAGTATCATCTACACCCTTCGTTGCAACCCTGGTAGATGTCACAGGGCTGATCATTTATTTCTCTATGGCACTGCTATTTTTAAAGGGAGTATTGTTGTAAGGATTATCTTAGGCTTGTCAGCTCTATAGTAAAATCCAGTACAGAGTTGGCGGGTATACCCGGCTGAGCCTGGTTCGCATAAGCATAGGCAGATGGAATAAAAAGCCTTATCTTGCCGCCTTGCTGAATGTATGGAATGCCGATTTGCCAGCCTGTGATTAAACGGCCCAGTGTAAATTCTACCGGTGTTCCCGAACTGCTGTCGAAATTTGTCGTTTCACCCAATACTTTGCCGGAATAATCAACGGAGACACTTGTACTTCCCGTGTAAGCTACATTCCCTGTGCCCGGAGCAATAATCTGATAAAATATACCGTATTTATCTTTTACAACAGGTATACTGTTAGCAGTTACATAACTCCTTATTGCCGTAGTATCCGCAGAAAACTGTGCCTCCGCATCAAAGTTATCGCTGCCTTTTTTACAGGAAGCAATGCTGCCGGCAACAATAGCAAAGAGCAGCACGTATTTTATCTTATTCATCAACTTCATCTTATTTTCTGACTTGATTAGTCTTGTTTTGACTTTGATTAACCTTGTTCTGACTTGATTAGTCTTGTTTTGACTTTGATTAACCTTGCTTTGACTTGATTAATCTTGCTTTGACTTGATCATTCCTGGTTTGAACAGAAAATAATGCGTTCTCAGAGAAGACATAGGAATTTTTGCCATTCTTCATGGCAAAAGGTTCCAGTCTTCGAAGAGTAATGCTTTATTTTCAACCTTAAACGTTAAACCTGAAATGCATAATATCACCATCCTCTACCACGTAAGTTTTCCCTTCAACACCCAGCTTTCCTGCATCTTTACACGCATTTTCAGATCCTAATATTACATAATCGTCGTATTTAATGACTTCAGCACGGATAAATCCTTTTTCGAAATCAGTATGGATCACACCCGCAGCCTGAGGTGCCGTAAATCCTTTTGTAATGGTCCATGCCCGCACTTCCTGTACCCCTGCGGTAAAATAGGTGTAAAGATCCAATAGCCGGTAAGCCGCAACAATAAGCTTATTGACGCCAGATTCCGTTAAGCCAAGGTCTGCTAAGAACTCCTGACGTTCTTCATAGCTTTCCAATTCTGCAATTTCTGATTCTATTTTTGCAGAAATGACCAATACTTCTGCTTTTTCATC
The DNA here is from genome assembly GCA_946478755.1 of uncultured Pedobacter sp. Next base: position 9,964 of record CAMLDJ010000067.1, read on the forward strand.
TTTTACAGCCTCCTTAACACGGTCAACGTACGCATTCCCATCAATTACCGAATTTTCATCAACATTACATACATACATCACTGGCTTTTGGGTAAGCAGGCCAAGATCCTGGATATAATCAAAATCTTCTGCAGAAACTGCCGCCGAGCGAACGGATCTTCCACTTTCCAAATGTGTCTTGATGATGCTTAATATATCAAACGTCCTTTTGGCATCCTTATCTGTCTTTGCCATTTTTTCTACCTTCTGAATGCGTTTGGTAACGGTATCAAGGTCTTTCAGCTGCAGTTCAGTATCAATGATCTCTTTGTCGCGGATCGGATCGACAGAACCATCTACATGGATCACATTTCCATCGTCAAAGCAACGCAGCACATGGATGATGGCATTGGTAGCCCGAATGTTGCCTAAAAACTGGTTCCCTAAACCTTCGCCATTCGAGGCTCCTTTCACCAGGCCAGCGATATCGACGATTTCTATGGTGTTTGGAACGATCCTGTTGGGTTTAACCAATTCGGCTAATTTTGTTAACCTGTCGTCAGGTACCGTAATTACACCTATATTAGGCTCAATAGTGCAAAAAGGAAAGTTTGCTGCCTGAGCTTTCGCGTTAGATAAACAGTTAAATAATGTAGATTTTCCAACATTTGGTAAACCAACTATACCACATTGTAATGCCATGAATGATTTATTTCTTGATTTGGCGCAAAGGTATCAATTTTTTAAAAATATTTTTTATGTTTAGGGTACTTAAACCCTATTGAACAATTATCAACAATTATGGAAAATTTAGAAGGCACCGAGCCAATAGATGAAGCAGGTCAGGAACAGGAGCCGCTGATTGTAACTGAAGAGATCAGGAGTTACATTTATGAAACTGCCAAATGGACCAGGTTTCTGGCTATTGTAGGGTTGGTATTCGCAGCCTTTATGGCGCTGATGGCTTTTAGTGCAGGTGGGATCATCGAAGGATTAGCGGCCGCAGCACCAGGCAATCCTTTAGTGCAGCTGGGTACAGCTTTTTTAACCGTTTATTTCTTATGCATTTCGCTAATGCTGTTTTATCCAAGCTTTCTCCTGTTTAAATACGCGAATGCTGCCAATGCCGCTGTGTTGTATGCTGATCAGGAAAGCTTTACCGTAGCAATGAAGAATATGAAGTCTGTATTTAAATTCTGGGGAATCATTGCTATTGTTGTCCTGGTTTTAAATTTACTTAGTATTTTGTTTGCTGTGGTCGCTAAAGTTGGCGGGGTGTAGTGGTTTCTGGCGCAGTAGTTTCTATGTTATGCTTAAAAGTTTTTATCTCCTTTTTTAACAGGCTTTCAAAATAGGGGTTTAAAAGTTTTGCCAGTCCCAGTCCAACTCCTCCTGCCGGTGGATGATAAGAAAATACCATCTTTAGTAATGTACCCTGCCGCCCCGGTATATCCGCAAACTCAACTTTTCCTACATGACCTATCAGTGTGCCGGGAGCTGATTTCCATCCAATCAAACGACCAGGTTCATCTTTAACAAGCGCTACTTTCCAGTCAAGGGCAAACAGATTACTCATCACTCTGGATTTCCAGGAGGAAAGATCGTTTTCCATCCGTTCCACATTCATCAGATGCCTGATGCTTCCTGTGAGGTTATTTAAATTACGCCAGTAAGCGTAGACTTCAGCCGCAGGACGGTCAATCTCAAACTCACCCCTTACATTGATCGCATGAGGTTTACTGGCATCAATACCCAATCGCTCATAAAACAGGCAGCGCCCGGTAAACGCGCGATAAGCGAGGTAAGCTCCGTATAAAAATGGCGCTTTTAATGGCCGTTTTATTCCTTTACTGATCAGTACGCCACTTAAAAACATCGAAACCATGCGTTCATTCAGTCCGATATTTTCATAATGTTGTTTTTCAATAGAGAATTTACCTGAACGGAGTTTTAAGTTGGTTTGATGCGTATCCATGATGTGCTGGTTATTTAACTGCATAGCTCTGTCTTAAAAAAAATCTTAAAGGGTGTGCGCCGTTATTGCTTTTCCAATAGCCTCAACCGTTCTCATATCCAGATCTCCCCATATCTGTTCCCAGTTTCCGTCTTCCTCTCTTCTGATCTGGGTGAGGTTTTTCCCTGCCAGACTGCACTTGAAATATTCAACCCCATCTGTGGTTTCTTCAGGGTTTACATAGATCGTTTGGTTTGTTCCACCCAGATTGATATTGATTTCGAAGTTCTCCTGGTGTAATTCTGTTTCTCCCATTGTACTAAGTTTAATCCTACTGATGTGTAGATAATTAACACATCGGCAGAAATTATGTTTTATTTTTTTAATTTGCAGGATCAATTTAAATCGATAAGTTATTGCTATGGAGTATGATAAAAAGTATCCGGATGTGTATCAGGGATATTTCGATCACCGAGAACCTTTTACTGATCATCTGGAAGACATTTACCAAAGGCCTGTAGTCATCCCCATTTATCACCTCGATGAAATGTTTAATGATGAGGCGATGAACGATATTTATAGGTTAAAAGAGCTAGGTGATGATCCTGAATTTAAATCAGAATCTGATCTGTTGAAAGCCAGGTTGAAAGAAAGGGACTTGCATATTTTTAAGTATTTTCATTTTATTGCAGCGCAAAGGCATGTCTTGTATGAATTAAAAACGATGTACCGGGATTATTATGAACTTGAACACACTTTAAAGCAGTTCGAGGCGATCGGATATGATGTAAGTAAGGCAAAAGAAACCGACCTGATAAAGAGAAAGAAGGTTCTGCTGGATTTTCAGGCCCGCCTTTGCGACCGGCAGTTTGCATGATCACGGCCCGGCATTCGGACGGTTTCGCTAAAAGTCGGTTTTAGGTGACTCATGCACATGGATGGCATCCCGGATGGCAGTAAGCAAGGGCAGATCCAGTTCACAGCCGACACTTTCACAGTGGGCGTGATCTTTTTCGTCCAGCTGAATGGTCCCGATGGTATCTTCTTCTACATAAATCTCATAGCGGGAATCACCCAGCGGTTTGATATTGTAAACATATCCCAGACCGTCTTTTGCAACTTCTATTCTAAACTGATTCATACCTTATGCTTTGTTGGTATTAACAGTTTAGTTCAGGGATTGTTCTTCATCTTCAAATGAATCGATAAGCGCCTTATATTTTGTTTTTGAAAAACTATTTCTTTACTCCTTGGTTTATAATGGACGTAATCTATAACCATAATGATATGGATCCATTTAATATCATCATTAGAAACAAAGCTGAACAGATAGACCTGAATATTCACCCGCAGGCGGCCGATAGTTATAAAGTCATCTATCACGGCGGACTGGTAGGGGAAATCTTTATGGGCAACACGGGCAACTGGATCGCTGTTTCTGCGGAAGACCTCGATTCAGGTGGCTATCCCATTTATGAATACGATGAAACCTCAGGACATGCAAATTTACTGTTGGACGAAGACATCGTTAAGCAGATTGGAACTCAGATCAGTGAGAGAGTAGGCGAAGGACGGGCGTATATAGGACCACAGGATTGAGTTAACTTTCCTTTAATCAAGTGTTTCAGGCTCCCGGCTAATTATTTTTTACTATTCTATATCAATCTGATATGTTTTTTAGTTTAAATAATACTACATTTCGTTGAGCATGAAGCGAAAGGTAGAAGAGCAAATGAAAAAACCGGGCTATTATAATTTATTTGAAATGTCTCCACTGCCCATGTGGATATATGATGTTAAAACATTCCAGTTCCTTGATGTGAATGTTGCGGCCACCTCAAAATATGGTTATTCCAGAGACGAATTTTTAGCTAACACGATAAGCGTTTTAATCCCCGAAGAAGACAGGGATACGGTAAAAGACATTGTGGAAGCGAATATAAAAAAACGAACATTTTATAAAAATACTTTCAGGCACCTTAAAAAGAATGGTGAACTGATCTATGTAGCCCTTGAAAGTAATGAGATTGACTTTGGCGAAAAAGAAGCACGGGTTGTGCTCGTTTATGATATTACTGAGCGCATAGAGAGCCAGAGAGAGATTATGGAGAGTGTGGAAAGATATAATATTGTTTCCAGGGCAACCAGTGATGTTATTTGGGATTATAAGATCAGTTCAGATCAGATCAGTTGGAACAAGGGCATAAACGGGATACTTAAATATAAAAACATCGACCACATTACACATGTCGACTGGTGGAAAAACAATATCCATCCGGAAGACCGTAAAAGGGTTGTGGAGAAATTTGAGCGGCATTTACGTGAAGGCCTGAAGCGCTGGGAAGATCAGTATCGGTTTTTATGTGGGAATGGAAGCTATAAACATATCCTCGATAAGGGATATATTGGTCTGGACGAAGACGGACATGCCTATCGGATGATTGGTGCGATGCAGGATATTACTAAACATGTAGAAGAAGAGCACTGGTCTAAACTGCTGGAGTCTGTTGTGACCAATACCACTGATGGCGTACTCATCACTGATGCGTCCTTTGATCCGGGCCCGCACATCGTATATGTCAATGATGCGATGGTTGCAATGTCTGGTTATTCAAGAGAAGAACTGATTGGCCATGGGCCAGAGATTTTTCATGGCAGTAATGTGGTGCAGGAGGGCCTGGGAAAAATGCAGACAGCCATAAAAAACAAATTACCTTGCAATGTTGATCTGATCAATTACACTAAAGAAGGGAAAGCTTTCGATGTTAGTGTAAACATTTGTCCTGTCGCTGATAGCACAGGAGAAGTTACCCACTGGATTTCTATTCAAAGAGATATTACTGAAAACAGACGCTATATCAAGGAAATAGAAGATCAGAATAAGAAGCTAAGAGACATTGCCTGGATGCACTCGCATAAGGTCCGGTCCCCGCTAACCAGGATCATGTCCCTGGTCGAACTGCTTAAAAGCCATAGTTCAGTAGAGGATCAGGATACTTTACATGAATACCTTTCAAAATCAGCAATCGAGTTGGATAAGGTCATTTCAGATATTACTAATAATGCAGGGAGTGTGGCCTTTACGATGAATGAAAGAAGGTTTTATGCATTCATGGATGAACTCCCGGGATTGTGCTGGATCACTGACGACTACAATTGTTTAAGGTATGCCAACAAATGTTTCTTTGATACACTCCATCTTACAACGGACGTAATCGGAAGAACACTGGAGGAGATCTTTGGTGAGGAGCTGGCACGTAACGCTAAAATAAATAACAAAGATGTGCTGCAGTCGGGTGAAAATAAAGAATTTTATCAAACGGTCCGGGACAAGAACGGGCATCCCCAGTATTATAAAACCTATAAATTTCCGTTTGCAGATGTGGATGGAGCGGGAGAAATGGTTGGGGCTGTTGCATTTAATGTGACCAAGCGCATTAAACTGGAAGAGGAATTGTATCAGAGCGAGGCCCAGTTTAAGCAGGCTTTTGAACATTCCCTGATTGGTATGGCATTGATCAGCCCCGAAGGCAAATGGAAAAGGGTAAACAAAAGCCTGTGCCAGATCCTCGGATATACGGAATCAGAAATGAAGAACCTGAATATTGGGGACATTACACATCCTGACGACCTTCAGGGGAGCCTGACCATTTTACATGATCTTGCCGCTGGTGAAATTGAGGAAGTAAAATATGAAAAAAGATATATTCACAAAAATGGCAATCCGGTATGGGTGGTTATTGCAGCCACTATGCTTTATGACAGCGCTGGAAAAGCACTGCATTACGTGTCTCAGATCGAGGATATTACTAAAAGAAAAGAAATCGAAAACGACCTGGTACTGAGTGAAAAGAAATACCGTACCATATTCGAAAATGTACAGGATGTCTTTTATCAAACCAGCCAGGAAGGCATCGTAACAGAGATCAGCCCCTCTATTGCCCAGCATTCAGGTTATACCCGTTCCGAGATCATTGGAATGCCGGTCGATAATTTTTATTACTATCCGCAGGACCGTGAACGGATCATTGAACAACTTAGGATCAAGGGATCGGTTATTGATTTTGAAGTCCGGCTAAAAACCAAGGATGAAGAACTGCGTTACGCCTCGGTAAATGCGAGATTGATTGTTGAAGACGGCGTGATTACCGGAACCGAGGGGAGCATGAGGGACGTCACCACCAGGAAGTTTCAGGAAAATGCGCTTCAGGCGCTGAATACTGAACTTACTGCCTCAAATGAACAGAAGAATAAGCTCTTTTCCATTATCGGGCATGATCTGCGAAATCCGATATCTGGCAGTCTCCAATTGCTGGACCTGACGCTGACTGACTTTGAATCCAGTTCGGCAGATGAAGTGCATTCTTACCTTTCGATGATGAAAACGGAACTGTCTAATGCCAATGTATTACTGGAGGATCTGTTGACCTGGGCGAAATCGCAGTTTAATGCAGTGAGTTTTAATCCGGTAGAGATTGAGAACCTGCCCGGTCTTATTGATAAATGTATTCAGACCATTTCTCCCATGGCTGCTAAAAAGGATATTGAAATTCTGCCCTGTCTGAAAGGAGATCTTGTCCTGCATGCCGATACCGGGATGCTAGAGACCATTATACGAAATTTATTGTCCAACGCTGTTAAATTTACGAATAAGGGCGGGCTTGTAACCATAAGGGTTTCGAAAAATGATAATGGTGTCGTGTTCTCTGTTAAAGATGACGGGGTAGGTATCCCGCAAGATAAGCTGGGCAACTTGTTCAATAAAAATTCTAATTATACGACTTACGGCACACTTGGTGAAAAGGGCACCGGTCTGGGATTAAGTCTTTGTTATGACTTTGTGATCAAACATGGAGGAGCATTATGGGTTGAAAGTCAGCAAGGCATTGGTACCACCTTCTATTTTACGATTCCGGAGCTGATCAAGGAATCCTCAAATGCTTAAGTGTTCTATTTACGAAGCAATAATTCGACAACATTTTTTAATGCAGGGTTCCTGTTCGACTCCTTCCATGCGGCGTACAATTCTGTTCGTTGCGAAATGTTTTTTAACTCGATGAATTTGACCCTTAGATCGTATCCATATTGCAGTGAAGTAGGCACGATCGCTACCCCAAGTCCTTCTTCAACCAGTTTAAATATGGTGAGGGCATTTACTGATTTATGGAAAACTTTCGGACGAAAGCCGTGATCTTCACAAATTCCCGTAATCAGGTCGTGGTAGAAAGGACTGTCTTCGCTTGAAAAAAAGATAAATGGTTCATTGCTGAAATCCCTTATGGTTTCAAAGCTGGTCTCCTGTACAGCGTGATCCATTGGCAAAACCAAAGAAAAAGTATCCTGATGGATAAGATGTCTTGATATTCCTTCAGGCAGGCGGTGGAGGCGGACAAAAGCCAGATCTAGCTTGTCTTTCTCCAGAAGTTCTAGCTGCAGCCTGTTTGGCATTTCATCCAGAATGGTCTGTATTCCAGGATATGCTTTGTTTAAACTAAGGACAAGTTCAGGCACCACTTTTTGGGCTGCCGAACCTAAAAATCCGATACGTAATTCTGTTTCTTTGCCCTGGCTGATATTTTCTAACTGGCGCCTGATTGTTTCGAGATGATTAAAGAGGAAGTCTACCTCTTCCTTTAAATATAAGCCCGCAGCAGTAAGCTCAACTTTCTTCTTACTGCGGTCAAACAAGCTCAGGTTAAATATTTCCTCCATTTGCCTGATCTGCCGGCTTAACCCGGGCTGGGAAATAAACAACCGTTCTGCTGCTTTCCGAAACTTTAATTCCTGGGCCAGGACCTGGAAATATTTCAGATGCCTAAGCTCTATCTGATAACTCATGGTTATTGATTGATGATGTAAATGGTATTTATAAGTATCAAAGATAGGGTTTATCTTTGTGTAAACGATTTTGGATATGAAGGATAATGAGATTTTTAATTACGGTTCAGACTTCCTTACCGCCAGCACAGCACTGGCAATAGGCAAGGGAACTATAAAAGGCGTTTTAAATCCCGATACCCGCAGGAGGATAAAGGAAAGCAGTAGAATAGTGGAGCAGATCGCACTTTCAGATCAGGCAGTTTATGGCATCAATACAGGATTTGGCCCCTTGTGCACACAAATGATCTCAGCCGAGGACACGAAAAAACTTCAGGAAAATATTCTTAAAAGTCATGCTGTAGGTGTTGGAGAACCGATAGACGAAGAAATTTCCAGGCTGATGCTGGTGCTCAAATTGCAGGCACTTGCCAAAGGATATTCCGGCATACAGGAAGCTACACTGGACCGCATGATCTGGCACCTGGAAATGGGGGCGATACCTTTGGTCCCGAAGCAGGGGTCGGTAGGCGCTTCAGGTGATCTGGCGCCCTTGTCCCACCTTTTTCTTCCTTTAATCGGCTTGGGGAAAGTTCATTACGGAGGTGCTGTAGTAGCTACTGAAGTACTATTAAAGGAGCAGGGACTTGCACCAATCATCTTAAGCGCCAAAGAGGGGCTGGCTTTGATTAATGGCACGCAGTTCATTGCCGCCCATGCCGTCAAAGTAGTAGCCCGTTTTCACCAGGTGCTGGCGACGGCAGACATCACGGCTGCCATGATGCTTGAGGGTTTGATGGGATCTGTGAAACCCTTTAACGAGGAACTGCATCGGTTAAGGCCCTATATAGGTAATCAGCATGTTGCGGCCAATATTCGGAACCTCCTGGCTGGCTCGGAAATTGTAAATTCACATTCCCTTTGTGCAAAGGTTCAGGATCCATATTCCCTCCGTTGTATCCCGCAGGTACATGGTGCTTCAAGAAATGCCTGGCTGCACCTTAAAGAGGCCCTTGAAATAGAAATCAATTCAGTTACTGATAATCCGGTTATTTTTAGTGAAGACCTGACCATTAGTGGCGGAAATTTTCATGGACAACCCCTGGCCATGCCTTTGGATTATGCTTGTCTGGCCGCGTCTGAAATGGGGAATATAGCGGACCGAAGGATCTATCTGTCGCTGGAAGGAAATACAGAGCGGGTTCCTAAACTGCTGATGAGGGAGACCGGCCTGAACTCTGGATTCATGATTCTGCAATATACATCAGCTGCTTTGGCGAGCGAGAATAAGGGCCTTTGCTTTCCGGCAAGCGCCGATAGCATTCCCACTTCTTTAGGTCAGGAAGATCATGTGAGCATGGGTTCTATTAGCGGACGAAAGGCATTGCAGGTCATAGAAAATGTAGAGAAAATTCTGGGTATAGAGCTTTTTTGTGCGGCACAGGCCATGGATTACCATGCCCCACTAAGATCTGGAAAAATGATCACCGCGGTGCACGATTATGTCCGTTCCGAAATCGGCCACCTGGAAGAAGATCAGATCATGTATGAAATGATGGAGAAGGCAATCGGGATGGTACAAAGCGGAGCGATACTGCAGGTCGCAGCGGAAGTGGCCGGGAGGGAGGATATTTCATACACCACGGGATTTTCTGATCGCTTCGATAGCTATTAAGCCCATATTTGTTTATTTACCACCTAGTTGAGCCTTATGAACTTCAAAGCACAAATCTTACAGGGAATTCCCAGGCAGTTACCTGAAAAAAAACCTTATGATTCGCAAGTTAGCCATGCCCCGGTAAGAAAGGATATTTTGAGCAGGGAAGAAAAAAAGCTGGCCTTGCGCAATGCCCTTCGTTATTTTCCGGAAGAATGGCATTCGGAGCTGGCTACTGAGTTTCTCGAAGAGCTAATGAGCTACGGCCGTATTTATATGTACCGGTTCAGGCCGGATTACGAGATGTACGCCCGCCCGGTATGGGAGTACCCTTATCAGAGTCTCCATGCTGCCTGTATTATGCTCATGATCCAAAACAATCTTGATCCTACAATTGCGCAGCATCCGCATGAACTGATTACTTATGGAGGAAATGGTGGCGTCTTTCAGAACTGGGCACAATACCTTTTGACGATGCAGTACCTGGCAAGGATGACCGACCAGCAAACACTGAATATGTATAGTGGACATCCGCAGGGATTATTTCCTTCATCGACTGCTGCTCCGCGGGTGGTAGTAACCAATGGGATGATGGTGCCGAATTACTCTTCACCGGATGATCTGGAGCGGTATAGCGGACTTGGGGTTACACAATATGGACAAATGACGGCGGGTTCTTACATGTATATCGGTCCTCAGGGAATTGTTCATGGTACAACCATTACCCTAATGAATGCCTTCAGGAAAAAATTAGGCGCTGATCAAAGCCCGGCAGGCCGGGTTTTCCTGACTGCTGGTTTGGGCGGGATGAGTGGTGCACAGCCTAAGGCAGGCAATATCACTGGATGTATCACTGTATGCGCTGAAATAAACCCGCAGGCTGCCCGTAAAAGGTATGAACAGGGCTGGGTTGACGAACTGCTGGAAGGGCTGGAGGAGCTGTTAATGCGGGTGAGAAAGGCACAATCATTAAATGAAACCGTATCCCTTGCCTATATTGGGAATATTGTGGATGTGTGGGAATATTTTGATTCGGAAGAAATCTTTGTAGAGATCGGATCGGATCAGACCTCGCTCCATAACCCATGGTCTGGCGGTTATTATCCGGCAGGTTTAACTTACGCAGAAGCCAATCGGATGATGGTTGCGAAGCCTGATCTTTTTATGGAGCAGGTGAAGCTTTCCCTGATCAGACATGCGCGTGCCGTAAACAGGCATGTCGCAAAAGGAACTTATTTCTTTGATTATGGAAATGCATTTCTGCTTGAATGCAGTAGGGCAGGGGCAGATGTAATGGCCGCTAACGGCGTAGATTTTAAATATCCCTCTTATGTAGAAGACATATTGGGGCCCATGTGTTTTGATTATGGCTTTGGCCCTTTCAGATGGGTATGTACTTCCGGAAATCCTGAAGATCTGAAAACCACAGACCGGATTGCGACAAATGTGTTGTTGGAGATTAAAGCGGAAGCTCCGCCCGAAATAGAACAGCAGCTTCAGGATAACATAACCTGGATTAAGGAAGCCGGAGCAAACAGGCTGGTGGTGGGCAGCCAGGCAAGGATACTTTACGCAGATGCGGAAGGTCGTGCAAAAATTGCAGCGCAATTCAATAATGCGGTACAAACCGGCTTGTTATCAGCTCCGGTAGTGCTCGGACGAGACCATCATGATGTAAGCGGCACGGATTCTCCATTCAGGGAAACAAGTAATATTTACGATGGCAGCCGTTTTACGGCTGATATGGCCATTCATAATGTAATTGGTGACAGCTTTAGGGGGGCAACATGGGTCTCCATTCATAACGGCGGTGGTGTAGGCTGGGGAGAAGTCATTAACGGCGGTTTTGGAATGGTGCTTGACGGGACTGAAGCTGCTTACGGAAAGTTGCAAAGTATGCTGTTTTTCGATGTGAATAACGGGATTGCCAGGAGGAGCTGGGCCAGGAACAAAGAAGCTAGGTTCGCCATTACAAGGGAAATGAAACGTACACCCGCTTTAAATGTCACTTTACCCTATCTGGTTAAAGACGACTTACTGGATGGGCTGATGTGATTAGTCCCGGTCCCTCATGTTCATAAAAAGCAGGATATAGTAAAGCAAAGTAGCAACTGAACTTATTGCGGCGACCACATACGTCCTGGCAGCCCACTTTAAAGCATCGGCGGCTTTATCATGTTCAGCAGGGGTGGTCATATGATTGTTTTCCAGCCATTTCAACGCCCTGTTGCTCGCGTCATACTCAACAGGAAGGGTAATGAGGGTAAATAAGGTGGTAAGCGCAAACAAAATTATTCCCACGAGTAAGATAGTAGG